>JAISCS010000017.1 GCA_031265365.1 Verrucomicrobiales bacterium | reverse complement strand
GCGGCGGGCACAAGAAACATTACCGCAAGATTGATTGGAAGCGCGGTCGCACGGATGTCGCCGAGGTGGTCGGCATCGAGTACGATCCGAACCGCACGGCGCGCATCGCGTTGTTGAAGTACGCTGACGGTGCGATGGCTTACATCGTCGCCCCGGTTGGCTTGCGAGTCGGCGCGAGATTGCAGGCGGGCGCCAATGCCGCGCCTGAGATTGGTAACACGCTGCCGTTGAACAAAATCCCGGCCGGCTCTTTCATTCACAACATCGAGTTGATTCCCGGTCGCGGCGCGCAAATGGTACGCTCGGCGGGTTCGGTGGCGACGCTGATGGGCATGGCAGGCGAATACGCCCAAATCAAGCTCGCTTCCGGTGAGGTGCGCTTGGTGCACGGTTCCTGCATCGCCACGCTTGGTCAAGTCGGCAACGTGCAGCACGAGAACGTCAGCCTCGGCAAAGCGGGACGCAACCGCTGGCTGGGCCGCCGTCCGCGCGTGCGCGGCATGACAATGAATCCGGTTGACCATCCGAATGGCGGCGGCCAGGGCAAGAGCAAGGGCGGCGGCGGCCGCCAGCATCTCCGCTCGCCGTGGGGCCAGCTTTCCAAGGGGTACAAGACCCGCAAGAAACACAAGACCACCAACAAATTCATTTTGGAACGGAAGAAAAAGAAATAATGGTTGCCAGTCACACGGTAACGCAAAATTGAGAAGTAATAATCAGGAGCGAAATTTATGGGACGCAGTTTGAAAAAAGGTCCGTTTGTTGACGGTCATTTGCTCGAAAAAGTCGAGGCGCAGAATGCCGCCAACAGCAAGAAGCCAATCAAGACTTGGTCGCGGCGCTCGATGATTACGCCGGATTTCGTGGGGCACACGTTTTTGGTGCATAACGGCAAGGTTTTTAACTCCGTGTTCGTCACGGAAAACATGGTTGGGCACCGGCTTGGCGAGTTCTCGCTGACGCGGATATTCAAGCGTCACGGCGGGCACACCGAGAAGGTGACCAAATAAAGTATGAGGTTTTTGCCTACGCTAACAGTGATGTTGCTAGGCACGATGGCGGCGAGCCTTGCGCCCGCTGCCAGTGGTGAAAACCCGAATGGTTCTTTAATAGGAAAAACCGGGGTATCGGAAGCGTCCAAGCGGACGGCGATGCTGGAACAGGCTTTGCAACTGTCGCAGGCGGAGACGGAATTTTACCGCCAGCAGTGGGTGACGCTGCGGTTGAGGGATGAAACCCTCGGCATGAGCGCGCTGACCGGCGACCAGCGGGAAATCAACGACAAGTTGGTGCAACTGCTCGGCGAATTGTTCCAGAGTGAAAAACGCGGCATTGAGTGGCAGTCATTGTCAGCGGACTTGATTGAAAAAAGCAAGTCGCTGCTGGTGGCACCGCCGAAGGAGCGGGCGCGGCGTCGCGCGGAGTTTGAGGTCGCGGCGCGGAAAATCAAGGCGTTCGCCAGCGGTGAGCGGCAGCGCATGATTACCCTCGCGCCGGATTTCACGGGCGGGACGATAATCTCGGTCAACGAGGATTTACAGGTGGCGGTGGTCAATTTCGGCGCGACGCAAAAGGCGCGGATTGGGATGCCGTACCGGATTCTTCGTGATAACAAAGTAATCGGGCGGTGCTCGCTGATTGACGTTCACGCTTATTTAAGCGCGGCGCGAATCGAGGGCGTACTCGAAAAAGAAAAAGTGCAGCCGGGTTGCCGGGTGCTCTTGGAAACGATAAAGGCAACAAAGTAGTATGGAAGTCAAAGCTATAACGAGATACGTGCGGCAGTCCGCCTTCAAGGCGCGGGCGGTGACGCGCGATATCCAGGGTTTGCCAGCGCGGAAGGCGCTGAACCTGTTGGAATTTTACCCGCAGAAGGCGGCGCGCTTCGTGTGGAAGACACTGAAGTCCGCCATCGCCAACGCGGAAAACAATCATTCGCTCAACCCCGACACGCTGTTCGTGAAGGAAGCGACCGTGGGCGAGGGCGCGACCATCAAGCGGTTCCGTCCGCGCGCGCGCGGCAGCGCCAGCCCGATTGCGAAGCGCACGTGCCACATCCGCGTCATCGTGGAGGAACGCGCCGGGGAACCGGAGGCCAAGAAAAAGAAAGGCAAAAAAGTCGCTGATGGTCAGAAAAGCCAGAAAAAATCACGCCGGGTGAAGAAACCCGCCGCTGCCGGTGGCAAAGCAACGGAGGCGAAGGAATAATTTATGGGACAGAAAGTTCATCCGTTTGGTTTTCGCGTCGCCGTCAAACGCAATTGGCGTTCGGTGTGGTACGCAAACAAAAAAGATTTTCCGGTGTATTTGAAAGAAGACCGGCTCATCCGCGACTTTTTGAAGAAGCGTTTGGTCGGCGCGGCAATCTCGAAGGTGGTCATTGAACGCGCCAGCAACCGCGTCCGCGTGAACATTCACACGGCGCGTCCGGGCGTGGTCATCGGGCGCAAGGCGTCGGAGTTGGACAAGTTGAAGGACGAAATCAAGGACATCGTGCCGTTGCGCGACGTGCTGGTTGACGTGAAGGAAATCAAGAACCCTGAACTCGACGCGCAGTTGGTGGCGGAGAACATCGCGCTGCAACTGGAGCGCCGCATTTCATTCCGCCGCGCGATGAAAAAATCCATCCAGACGGCGATGGATTTTGGGGCGCTTGGCATTAAAATTCGTTGCTCCGGTCGTTTGCAGGGCGCGGAAATCGCGCGTTCGGAGCCGTACCACGAGGGCAAGGTGCCGTTGCACACACTACGCGCCAACATTGACTACGGCTTTGCCGAGGCGCTGACGGTGGCGGGCAAAATCGGCGTGAAAGTTTGGATTTGTTTGAAGGAGGATGCGGCGCAGGCTGCTTGATAAGTTATGGCATTGATTCCCGCAAGAGTAAAATATCGCAAGACGCAGCGCCGCAGCCGCAAGGGCGACGCGACGCGCGGCACCACGCTGGCGTTCGGTCA
>JAISCS010000008.1 GCA_031265365.1 Verrucomicrobiales bacterium | reverse complement strand
AGAAATCATCATCAAATTGGAGAAACAATCATGAACATCGGAAAAATCATCAACACCGTGCTAGGCTGGTTGGGCTTTGGCAAAACGACGCGGGAACGAACGGCTGAGGAAAACATCACAGCGGCGCTGCCGCTGATTAAAAGTACCGTCGCCATCGGCATCCAAGGGGGCATCCGTTACGGCGTGGCCGCCGTTGACCGTGCCGCCATCGCCGCGCAAGTCCCGCCATCGCTGACGGTGCCGAGCAAGGCGCGGCGGAATTTGTCAAATGACTTGGCTGGGGCAAATCGCGGCGGCAGTGGCGGCGTTCTTCGGGTGGAAAACGAAGGTCGCCCCGACCCCGCAACAGTCGCAAATCCAAACTGCAAGGGACGAATACCATGAAAACCAAAAACACGTTGACGCTTGGATGCGCGGGGGCAAGCCGGATGAGGTGGATAACCAGCGCAGGTAGTTGCATGGCCGGCATGGTCGCGCTGGCGCTGATGGTGACATCATGCGCCTCGCCCCGCGCGGCGGTGCCAGTCACAACCTCAAACAACGTGGCGCTGTTAACCGCCCCCGCCGCGAGGTCACTGGTAACGGCGGTCGGCGTGGTGGCGCTGACGATGGACGTGTAGCCGCTGAAATTGCCGCTGGTGTCGAACGCGCGAAGGCGGAAATATCTGGTGGTGCTCGCGGCGATGCCGCTGACGGTGGTGCTTTCGCCGCCGACCACGGCCACGCGCGTGGCGCTGGACATGTCGCTGTTCGCGGACATATACACCTCGGTTCCCGCGTAATCGATGTCGTCCGGCTTCGTCCACTTGATGTTGAACGCGCGGATGCTCCCCGTCACCGACCAATTGGACGGATAGCCAGGCGCGGTGGTGTCACGCGCCGAGGTGACGCTGACGGTGGCGCTCCAGGCGTAGGTGTTGCCGTAAATGTCAATCGCCCGCACTTTGACGGTGTAGGTTTGATTGGGAATGACCGTCCACTGGATTTGGTTGCCGCTGGTGTTCTGGTAGTCAACCGCGCTGACGCCGCTCTGTTGCAAGGCTGTTTCGTAGCTGGCAATCAGCGGGCTGTTGATGGTGTTCCACGTGGCGGTGATGCGGCTTTGCAAGGTGCCGTCCGTTTGGAAAATGGTGCCGGTGGCGAGCGTTAGGCCGGTGACTTGCCCCAAGCCGTTACCGGTGAAGTTGTAGCTGATGACGGGGCACACGGACAGGTCCACCTCGCCGCCGCTGGTGACAGGCTGCAACTTGAACTGGCGCGTTTGCGCGGTGATGAAATTCTCGTTGTAAATCGCCGTGATTTTCGCGCGCGGCACCAGCCACACCACCGCCGCCGCCGCGTGCGCTTGCGCCGAGGACGCCAGCCGCGCCCGCGCGATGGCGAGCCGGTAGGTGTTGTCGCCCAACGGCGTCACGGCGCCGACGCTGACGATTTCGCCGTCCACGAAGCCGAGCAGTTCATCGTCAGCCTGCCCCGCCGCGCTGACGCTGTCTATCGTGTCGGCGTCCAGGCCGGTCATTTTCACGTCAACCGTGCCGGCCCCCGCCGCGAGGCTGGCGCTGACGATGCCGCGCACGGCGAAGGTCTCACTGTCAGCGATGAGGTCGTAACTGTCGCCGTTCACCGAGAACCACACGCGGAAGCCGATGAACAGCGCGTCGTTGCGCTCGGCCAGCGGGAACACCGCGATGTTCGCCCGGTCCTTGAACGCCTCCGGCAACTCCACGATGCGGGCAAATTCCAGCGGGTCAGGCGACACCTTGAAATTGCCCAGCCCCAGCGCCGGCGGCGGCACATACAGCGACGGCCACAACCCGCGCTCGCTTTCCCATTCGATTTTGACCGTGTTGCCGTTGTCATTCGGCGCGGTGACGCTGACGCAGCGGCACACCATTTGCACCCCGAAACGGGCCAGTTGCAACCAAAACAGGCCACCGGGCAACAGCGTTTCCGCGCTGGCGCTCATCACCGTCAGCGAGCCGGTTTGTTTCGGCAGGGCGGCCATCTTGCCGTATTCGACCGCGTAACGCATGGCGGCGGCGGCGTTGTTAATCCACGGGCGCTGCACGTTTTCCGCTTTGATTTCGCCCGTGCGCTGATAGTTGTCGGCGTCGCGGTATTTCTGAATGTCGTCCTTGTGCGCGCGGGTGATTTCCCGATAAATCACGCCGACCTGGTTGACGGTGTTTTTCCAGCCGTCGCTGACGATGGTCGGCTCATCCGTCAGGTCGGCGTCGGCGATTCGCGGCAAATTTGACGTGTCCACCGCCCCGCGCCGGAACGCGCCATGCTCCATCTTGCCGTTGTTCAACCGCAAAAACCCATCGTAGTATTCCAGCACCTTCGCCGCAAATTCGCGGAAGGAAGTGGCGCTGGTGACTGCCGGTGACAGCCGGAAATTATTCGCTTCCTGATACTGCCGCACACTCTCAAACGACGCCTCATCCAGCGTCAGCGGGTCAACCGCCATGCCAAAACGCGGATTGGTCAGCGCCTCGAACAAAATCAGCGAGCCGCTCACGCCGTCATTGGTCATGGTGGCGTTCGCCCCGCCGAAATAATCCGGCTCGCGGGCGATTTCCACCGCGATGTTCGGCGTCGCCGTGCGGTCTTGCGCGCCAAAGTAAAGCTGCTTGAACACGATGTAGCATTGCCCCCGATACGCGGGGTGAGTGTCGTACATCTCGCCCTTGCCCTTGTTCGGCCAGGTGGAAACGTCGCGCGGGTCGAAGCCCGCGTAGGTCGGCGCGGGGCCGCTCGGCGTCAACACCAAATCGTCAACCGGCTGCGTGTCGCTGCCCCAATAAATTCGCGCCATGCCGTAGTTGGCAATCGTGAAGTCGGCGAACTCGTTGACGCCGGCGGTCTCGCCCCGCGCCAAGTTGCCCTCCCACACCACTTCGTCATCAAACCACACCTTGAACAGGTTATCCACCACACCAAGACCCACAATGCCCGCCAAATCCGCGTAATAATTGTAGCCAACCGTGCTACTCGACGATTTGCCAGTCTTGACCTTGACTTCCGTCGCCTTCCACCGGTAAGCGGGGGTAATCCACCGCAAGGCGACCTTCGTTCGCCCCGCCAGATACGGCACCGGCACGGCCTCATCGTTGGTGTTCACATCGTCATTGTCCACGCCGGCGACGCTGGTGTTGACGTTGGTTTGATTCTTGGTGTTGCCAAATAAAAAGCTCATAAGTTTTCCGCGCGGCGGCGGTAAATCACCGCCAGCCTTTTCATGAATGTGGTGTCTTGCAAGCTGACCAGCCGCGCCCCGTGCGGCTTCACGCATTGCAACATGCGCTCGCCATCAATCGCCAACGCCAAATGGTGAATGTTCCTGCCAATGACGAAGCCCAGCAAGTCGCCCGCGCGAATTTCCGGCGGCTCACCGTCAGCGGTGGCGGCACCGTAGGAAAAGCGCTCAAACTCAGCCGCCAACTCAGTCTTGAAAAAATCATCAATCGGGCTGCCGTCGTGGTGCAGCGTGTAATCCGCTGGCGGTGACGGGAACACTTTGCCCGGCGTCAACGCGCCGATGGCGACGAAGATGGCATAGGTCATGCGGCAACAATCCGCGCCGCCGCCCGCGCCCTTCACGGCGGCCCCGTAGCGGAACGGCGTGCCCAGCCAAGTCGCCGCCTCTTCCCGCAACGCGCCAAGACATTCCGGCTTGTCAAAAAAATAACCCACGCCAAACGGGTTTTGTCAATCACAGCGGCGCCGACGGTGCCAGCGCAAACCATTTAGACGCCAGCCGCGCCGTCACCGGCAAGCCGTCCAGCGTCCGCAAGGCGCGGTAATTTTTGTAAATTTTCTCCCGCGACGTGCCGGCGTCAGCGGCCACCTGTTCAATATTCCCCGTCGCCGCCAGCCGGTAGCTGATGAAGGAATGCCGCAACACATTGCGCGGAAACGGCAGTTTTTCCGCCAGGCTCGCCCGCAAAAACTCGTAACGGTTGCGGTGCCAGAAACCCTCCATCCCCGCCAGCCGCGCCAACTGCCCCCGCCACGCCGCCGGAAAAGGCGCCAACCGCCGCTGCCCCGTCTTCGCCTTGTCCGCCGCCACCTCAACCACCCGGTGTTCCAAGTGAATATCAGCCCCCGTTAAGCGCGCAATCTCAGCCGACCGCAACCCGAAAAAAGCCCCCAAAAACACAAACGCCCGCGCCCGCACATCCGCCAACTCCAACAGCCGCGCCAGTTGCGCCGGCGAAAAAACCGTCACCTCACCGTCAGTCTCCCGTTTCTTTGGCACCACGTCAAACGGCGTCCGCTTTTCATCCGGCACATGACCGCAACCCTGCGCCCACCGCCAAAACGTCACCATGAGACCGCGCGCGTTGTTAAACCCGCGCCCGCGCCACGCCAGCCCGCGCAACCGCTTCGCCAACTCGCCGCCCGCCTCATGCAACGGCAAATCCGCCACGCCGGAAAACTTCCCAAACGCATACTTGGCGAATTGCTGATAAACCGCCGAAGTGCCCTGCTTGTCCGCCAAAAAAGCCGTCACCGCCTCGCTGACACTGACCCGCCGCCGGATTTGCCCCACGCCGGCCGCGTAATGCCGCGCCGCATCCGCCAGCGACACCCCCAGCGGCCCTAGAATTTCCCGCGCCCGCCGGTAATCAGCGGCGTCCACCACCGCCAGCGTCAGCGTCGCACTCTCCCCCAGCAACGTCCGCGCGTGAACATCCATTGCCACCCGCAACTTCTTCATCGTCGCCCGATGCAAAATCTTCCCATTGTAATACGCCTTCCACGTGCCGCTTTTGGTGCCATACACACGAAACGGCAACCCGCGCACCGTCACAAACTCCTTGGTCATTTCCAGCAACCATACCCATTCTCAACATTCCTGTCAAATTTTGTCAAAAAACAGGGGTTTTTAGTGGTATATAGTTAGCAAAATAATTTCCCAGCGCAAGCCGCCCAACTCCTGTATTCATGAGGGAAAGAAGCTAATATCAACGACTTGCTTGGATTTTTTGACTGGCTACCCGACATGGATTCGAACCATGACAAAGAGAACCAAAATCTCTTGTGCTACCGTTACACCATCGGGTAATCAATGGAGGTGTTATTTTAGCGGCGGCACCGGCGCCACGCAACTGTTTTCACGAATATTTTATGCGTGACGGTCAGCGGATTTTATTGTCGCTACGGGCGCGGCGGCGCGCTATCTTGGCGGCGCCTTATGAATCCTTCTAATCCCGCCGTTCGTCAGATTATCCAGAACTTCATTGACTGCGGCTCCATCGCTGGCGCGTTGTTTCTCGCCGCTGACGGTGAGCGCGTTCGCAGCCTCGATTGCGCCGGTTACGCCAACCTCGCCGCCCGCCGGCCGCTCACGCCCGACGCGTTGTTTTGGGTCGCGTCCATGACCAAGCCGTTGACGGCCACCGCTTTCATGTTGCTGGCCGACGAGGGGCGGGCTGGCCTCGGCGACGCGGTGGAATATTATCTGCCGGAGTTTGGGCAGTTGCTCATCCGCACGCCGCGCGGCGAATTGCGCCCGCCCAAACACCCCGTCACCATCAGCGAGTTGTTGAGCCACACGAGCGGGTTGCCATTTTCCTCGCCGGCGGAGTTGCCCACGCTCGACTTGCACCCGCTGGCGGTGACCGCCACCAGCTACGCGCGCGAGCGGTTGTGCTTCGAACCGGGCGAGGGTTACTTATATTCCAACGAGGACATCAACACCGTCGGGCGCGTCATTGAGCTGGTCAGTGGCAAGTCTTACGCCGATTTCTTGCGCGAACGATTGCTCGACCCACTGGGGATGACCGACACGACGTTCTGGCCCGACGCTGCGCAACTGGCGCGCCTCGCCACCGCTTACCAACCCGCGCCCGACCGCCGGCTGGTCGAGACGCGCATCACGCAAATGCACTACCCGCTGGGCGACCGCGCCGCCCGTCACGCCTTTCCCGCCGGTGGTATTTTCTCAACGGCGGCGGACTTCTTGTCATTCAGCCAAATGCTGCTCAATGGCGGCGTGCATCGCGGGCGGCGCATCATCAGCGAGGCCGCCATCCGCGAATTGAGCGCACGCCACTCACCGCCGACGGTGAACGAAGCATACGGGCTGGGTTTCAATCTCGGCCCTGGCTGGTTCGGTCACGGCGGCGCGTACTCCACGCAATTCTGCGTTCATCCGGCGCGGCAAGTGGTGACCGTCTATCTCATCCAGCAAGCTGGCTGGGTCTCCGGCGACCCCGCCGCCAATCTGAACGTAACACTGACTGCGGCTTTGTAAACGTCTCCGTCGCCGGCGGTGAAGGCGCCATCGTTCGCTGCGGAGCATGGCCAACCTCAACGGGCGAATGACGCTACACTGTTGCGGCTAGTGGTAACGGCGCCGCAATTCACGCACCGCGCGCGTGTCAACTTCCAAACCCGCACCCATCTCATCCATCAAAATATCGCCACCACCGCCGCGCATTGGCGAGCAAATCAAAATCACACAAAACCAACGAACCCACGCGGATGAATCCAGCCCGGTCACCGTCACCACCCAAACCCACACCAGCGATACAATTCTTGCTATCGCAAATTCCCACAGTAGTATTGGCGGAAGAAATAAACGACGTGCAGAAGAGCAATCAAGAAACATGGATAAATTGTTAATAAATATTTATGATTCGAATCCATGTCGGGTAGCCATTCAAAAAATCCACACAAATCATTCAAATACCGGCTCTTACCACATAAATACAGGGGTTAAATGGTCGTCAGGATATTTTCCACACATAACATCAAATATCACTATATACCCCTATTTTTTGACAAACTGATATGCTGGTGACATGGGTAAAGGGAAAATTATCACCGTGCGTGGGTTGCCGTTTCGGGTTTATGGCACCAAACAAGGGTCGGCCAAGGCTTATTATAACAAAAAATCCTGCACCGCGCTGATATGCGGGGGCTTAAAACCGCGATGGATGAATTGGCGCAAAATATCCTCGGCCAGTCGCCGGCGCTTACTCTCAGTCTGCTTGCCGCCGCCGATTATCGTTTCGCCACGGAGTTACTCGCGCCGCTTAATGTCACGCTGTCCAAGTTGCCACCCATTAACTTGGCCAACAGCTTTTGCGCTTTGCTCATGCCAACATCATGCACTAAATTTTGTGCAGGTCAATGGCTTTTACCTAAAAATTGACACGCCCCCATTGGTGGAGACTATGAGCAATCAAACCCAAACCATCGAGGAGCAACTGGCCGCCGCGTAGGCCGAGTTGACGAATGTTAAAGCGCAACTCGCCACCGTCAGCGGGGAGAAAACCACGCTGGCCGGCCAACTCAAGGACGAGCAGACGGCGCATACCAAGACCAAAGGCGAACTCGCCACCGTCAGCGGCGAGCGCGACACGCTCAAAGCCAAGGTCAGCGACCTTGAAGCCAAGGCGCAGGCCGCCGACGTGAAGGCGGCGGAGATTGTCGCCAGTATCGGCCAGCCGGCCCCGGCGCCGGCGCAGCCGGGCGCGCCCGTGGCGCAACAAACCAAGCGCGAGGAATACGCCGCCATCAGCGACCCGATGGCCAAGGCGGAGTTCTGGGCGAAACACAAGGGCGAAATTTTAAGCGGCAAATAACCGGAATTGACACCGCGACATTATTGAAAGGTAAAAAAATTATGGGAAACAACAATACATTCACCGAACTGGACATTGACATCGTGGCGCGCGGGACGTTGCAGGCGTTCAAAACCGCGCTGCTGCCCGTCAGCGTCTTTGCCACCAACCTATCGCCGACCCCGGCGCAGAAGGGCGACACCGTGCGGGTCTTGTGTCTGCCCGCGCAGAGCGGCACCAAGGACTTCGCCGGCAAATGCGAGGTCAGCGGCTCCGATGCCGACACCGTGCCGGTGCAGATTAACAAGCACAAATACACCGGCTACTACCTGACTGACAAAGAGGCCATCGGCCCAGGGGTTCGTCAACATCGAGACGTTCGCCGAGGCGAAGGGGTACGACCTCGCCAAGCAAGTCTTGCTGGACATCCTCAGCGTCGTCACGCAAGCCAAATACGGCGCGCCCATCGTCACCGCCAGCGGCGAGGACTTTGACGTGGACACGGTGCTGGACATCCGCAAGGCGTCCACCCGCGCAGGTCTGCCCGACATCGGGCGCGGCCTGGTGCTGGACACCGATTTTTACACGCCGCTGCTGAAGGAGTTGAAGACCGTCAGCGTTAGCGGCTCGACCGCCGAGTTGCGCGAGGGCGTGCTGACGAAGCTGGCCGGCTTCGCCGTGCGCGAGACCGCCATCCTGCCGGAGAACGGCGAGCGCCTGAAAGGGTTTGTCTGCACGCCGGACGCGGAGTTGGTGGCGATGCGTTATTTGCAACCGCAAAAATCGCACGATTACCATCGCGCCGAGGCCATCGCCGACCCCGAAACCGGCCTGACCATCGGCCTGCGCCAATGGTATGACAAGGACACCGGCACGGACAAAGTGATTTTGGAAGCCCTCTACGGCTACCAAGTCGGCAACGCCGCCGCACTCAAGCGCATCGTCGGCGAGGAGGCTTGATTATGCACAGTGGAAATTTTGGCATCATCGTCGCCGCGCGTGACGGCCAGCTGACCGTGGTGGGCGACCCGCTGCCGCTGTCGCGGACGCGCGGCACGTTTCTCGCGGCGGTGCGGGACGCGGCCAATGACGAAGTAATGCTCGTCAGCAGCGTTCATGGCGCGGTCAAGCGGCGCAAGACCCGCCACCTCGCCACCGCTGCCGGTGGCGGCAAAAAGAAGGGGGCGAAGAAATAATTTTTCATCCGTGGCCGGATGAATCGGGCGGGGATGTCAGTGTTTTCATACCATAACGTCCCCGCCCTAAATTTTGGGAGAAAATGTATGGCTGTTGAATCGCAAAAAAAGTTGGAAGTTACGCTCATCGGCACCGCCGACAGCGGCGAGTTGGAATGGGCGGGCGGCGTCGGCGTGTTCGAGGCCGACGGTGAGTTTGCCGACGGCACGGTGACGCTGCAACGCAGCGTGGACGGCGGCGCGACGTGGACGGACATGGGCGAGCATACCACGCTGACGGCGAGCGGCGGCGGTCGCTTTGTCGCCAGCAACGAGGCGAAACTGCGCGTCAGCGCCAGCGGCGTCGGCACCGTGACCGTGGTGATTTACCATTTATGACCGCGTTGACTGCCAGCCCAACCAGCCCGCCCACCGCCTCGCTGACGGTGAGCCTGACGGACTGGTGCGACGGCACGCCGGCGATGCATCTTTTGACCGAGGATGCTGGGCATTTGTTAACTGAGGACGAGGGAGCTTTGAATTATGAGTAACATAAAAATCTCGCAACTGCCCGACGCAGAACCGCTGACGGGCGAAGAACTGATGCCGGTGGTGCAAGCTCTCGGTGATGGCACGTTGGAAACACGCAAAGTCCTGCTGGCACGGTTGGGTGATTTGTCCGCAGTGCGAGCCACGCGACATGAGGCCGCGGACTACGTGCCGGTGGTGATTGACCTGCCCGTGACGTGCGAGACGCTGCTGGTCAACGCGGTGGCGCTGGGCAGTGACACCGGTGGGCGCTTTTTCCGGTTTCCCTCCGCCTCGGCGGGGACGGCTGGGAAAACGGTCATCGTCTCCGGCACGGTGGCGGCGGGGACTTACAGCAACATTGTCATCTCGCTGGGCGACTGGGCGTTCCTTAACCTCGGCACGCCACCGGCAGGTCAGAACGGCACGTTCCTGGTGATTTTCAAATACACGAAAGAATCGGCCTTGCAGAATTTTATTTACCGGTCGTGGGACAAACCGCAAACACAGACTCAAGTCGCCGAGGCAGTGAGCGGGTTGCTCAAGCTCTTGTCGTCGACTACCCAAATCCTTGACAGCAATGTCGCGCTGACGAAAGGGCGCAAGCTGCTGGGCGTCAAGAACGACGGCTCGCAGGGCAATTTGGTCAGCGTTGGGGATTCAGCGGGGGCACGTTTGAGCAAGTGGAAGTGGGCACGGAGAGCGACCCGCTGTGCCTGAACCACAACGCCAAGGCCGCTGACGGTGCGGTGGTCGGCAAAAACATCATCGTCAACTATAAGGATGCTGATGGGGTCAATCAGGCCGACCGAGTGGCGTATTTGTCCGACGTTAACACCACGCCCCCGCCCGCGCTGCCAATCATCGGGAACGTGACGCGCGTTGACGAACTAGACGCTTTAACCACACGTATATTAAACCAAAGAGTTGGTTATAGTGCTTCTTCCATTGAGCTATCGCAAGGCGACGTAATACTACGCTCCGGTGATACAGTGACTTTTATCGGTAAATTTATCTTCAATTCATGGTCGAGCAAAGCGTCTATTGGCACCTCTGGAAATGCAAATACCGATAAAATGACGGTTGGACAAAGGCTTCGCTTTGCGGATGCAACTACTGTTCCTGTCGATAATCCAAACGATTATGTTACGCTGAATGACATTCAAAATAACTCACTAGTGTGCGCATCCGCAACCACGGCCGGTGTCGTTAAAGTTGGTTCTGGGCTGACCGTCAGCGATGGCGCACTGGCGACCAGCCTCCGTTACTCCACCGATGAAGTGCTGACCGGCGATACCTGGATTGATGGCAAGCCGATATACCGGAAGGTGTGCACGGGGACGATAACGGCTGACGCCAACGTCAACTCAACCGTAAGCCTTTTGAACGGCGTCGATAAGGTTATCCGTGCGAGCGGCTATGCTGCCGAGGCCAATGCCACTGGCAATATGATGACGCTTCCATTCTTCGATACCACGGGAAGTGGCGCAAATCAACGGATTGCCTCGGTGTTCACGTCCAGTGGCACGGCGAACCTCACAACCACGTCAGGACTGGCGCGGACGGATACGCCCTACGCGGTGATACTTGAGTATACGAAGGCGTAGGGCGATTCCCTGCCGCACGCGGGGGCTGGACAAACCCACGGAAACGTTGCTGGCGAAAATTTTCGCCTGAAAATTAGCGTGCCGCTGACGTTTACGTCAATGGCGCTTGGTTCTTCGCTCCGCGCCCCTCGGCGGCGAGGCGTTTGGCGCGCTCACTGTAAGCGGCACGGGCGCGGGTGGATTTTTGGCACGGGGCCTTGAGGCCGAGTTTATCGCTGATGATGTTCAACGCGCGCGAGATGGCGGCGGAGGTGCAGCCAATCTCGGTGGCGACCGTTCGCATCGGGCGCGGCTCCTGCTGCATTACGTAACGTAACGCGGCGCGTTGGATGCGGCGGGTTTTATTGTCATCAAAATCCGGCGCGTCCACCGGCTCCAAGTGCTCGACCGGATGGTCAAAGGTAGCGGGTTCCAGCACACCGTCAGCGTTGGCGAGAAAAATATTTTTCGGAGTGTTCACACTTTTTCCCACCAATCGGGCTGGAACACCCTGTTTATCAGGGTTTGATGTTTTTGGGGGTGTCCACACTTTGGGTTTCCAGCGGTGCACTTGGCTGGGATGCTCGCGGGTGAGCCGCGCCACTTGGCGAATGCCGAGGCCGGCCCGCAATAATTTTTCCGTCCGCTCGCGGCGGCGGGTCAGGGTCAGTGGGTCGAGTAAGTCATAGCCCATCGGCCCGCTATTTTACACGGGAATTGACATTGTCCAACAGATAGATGGGCGTGACGGAAAAATTATCGGCGCAGTGGGGGAAACTCTACCAGGTCGCTGGCACGACGCTGACGGTGGGGACAACGGACCTCCCCGCCATCGTCGGCGGCAGTGCGCGGCACGGCAAGGAAGACTGGCTGGACGCCAGCCGCAACGTGCGGCGGTCAACGCCGCTCGTGAGAGCCGCCGACTGGGAGCGCGGCGGCGGCACCGTCGAAACAAAACTGGTGTGGCGGGAACGGCGCTGGCGGGTCGTCTGCGAAGAGACCGTGCCTGAGGTCAGCCCGTTTGTCCAACTGGAGGTAATCAACGAATGAAAACGAGAAAAATATTGCGGGATATTGTCAAATTAATCTCCACCGTCAGCGTCGGCGAGCACGAGGTTTTTGACACGGTGGAAATTTTCGACGCGGACAATCCCAATGAGCAAGCCGCGCGGTTTGCCGAAAAAGACGGGCGCTTTTGTTTAGATAGTGTAGTCACGAGACCAGTGAATTATCTGTGCATTGGAGATCGCGGGTGATAATCTGACTGAATGAGAGCAGACTATCATCGACACGATATCAGTGACCGGGTATGGGCGATCATAAAACCGCACCTGCCTGGCGAGCGCGGCACCTGGGGCGGAATAGCGGAAGACAACCGGCGATTTATCAATGCGGTACTGTGGATCTTGCACACCGGTGCGCCATGACGCGACTTGCCGCCGGATTACGGCGGCTGGAGTAACACCCACCGGCGCTTCATCCGGTGGCGGGACGCCGGACGTTGGGAAGGGCTGCTGAATTCCCTGATTCAGGAACCGGATTTCGAGTGGTTGATGATTGACGCTTCGCATGTCAAGGCGCATCAGCACAGCACTGGCGCCAGAGGAGGCAACCAGGACATGGGGGTCATCAAAGGGGGCGCAACTCCTAAATACATCTGGCCGTGGATGCGCATGGTCTGCCGGTCCGAGTCCTTGTTACGGCAGGTCCCGTGGCGGATTGCACGCAAGCTGCAGCCCTGACCGCCGGCTTTGCGGCTGCACACCTGATTGCCGACCGGGGCTACGACACCAATGCCATTGTCCAGCGTGCCAAGCAGCAACATACTCAGTCCGTGATTCCTCCTAGGAAGCACCGCAAGGCACCACGGGATTACGACCGCTATCTTTACAAGCTGTGTCATCTGGTCGAAAACGCCTTCATGAAACTCAAGGGCTGGCGCGGCATTGCCACTCGGTATGCCAAGCGCACTGCCACCTATTTGGCCGCTGTCCAAATCCGTTGTATTTTCCTCTGGACTCAAATCTTGTGACTACACTATCTAGTGGCACACAATGTCAACCAGTACGAGTTTACCCGCGCCGGACGGCTGATGAGCGGCAGCAAGACCGTCAAGGTGGAGTTGTTCGTTTCCAACGCGCAATGGGCCGCGCCCGCCGCCGACGCGGTGCCCGCGTTGGAAGCCGTGGACGCGCTGATTGACGCGCTGACGGTGGCGCGGGCGGATGACTTTATCCTCACCGTCAGCGAGGCGGGGCGCCACACCGCCCCCGGCACCGCCGCCGACCGGCTGATTTACCGCGTCGCGCTCGATTGCGCGTTGCGCGAAACAATCACCGTGGCGTTAAGCCGCTGACTTAGAGACTGGCCAACACCAAATTATCCACCACCTCGGACAAAGTGAGGTGTTCCCGCTTGGCCTTGGCGCGAATCGCGGCGGCAGACTTGGGACGCAAATGCAACAGCATTTGGGTCTTGCCCAAAGGTTTCCGTCCGGCACCGATTCTAGCCCCGCCGTGAAAACGGAAAAAGCCGGGCGTGATAAGGCATTTTCCAAATCCGGCAACGGCTCACCGTTAAGGTCGGTCATGTTAGTTTGATACCCGTCTTTATCAAAGATGGGTTTAGGTATTTTCGTTCCAGTATTTTTCATGGATTTTTTTGCCCTTTCTCCAATGTCCGGCACCGATGATTCTCACCAAGTCTTCCCTCGGCTCGGTGTAACGCACGGTGATTACCTCATTATCCACCACGCCCAATAGAAAAAATATTTTTTCGGTCGAAGTGCTGTGTTTGGTGTCGTTAACAATCAAATTTTGGAGGTCGAAAAACGCCTTGGTAGCCGTGAGAAATCAATACCGTGTTTTGTCCGGTTGAGTTCTTCCTTGGCGTCGTCACAAATAAAATTTCAACGCCTTGCAAATAGCAGCAGATTTATTTTTTCACGTTGAAGCATCAAAGATATTGGTGTCAAAGGCACGGTCAGCGGTGGAAAGGGTGGTAATTCTGACCTGTTGCGTTGTCTCTGTCGCTGTGTTAATCTCTCATTTTACTTATGAATGAACAATATTCCGCTCCTTTTCTCAAACATGCCATTGAGCTTGGTTTCGCTAAAATCACTGGAGAAGGCAAATCCGAACGCATTCATTACCTCACTGTCGGTCACTCCGAACGTTGGGCAGATCCAGAAGAAAAAGTTCGTGCCGAGTTTTGGGCGGAACTTATTCTCAAGTACGAATACCGACCTGAACATATCCGTTTTGAAGTCGTGGTACCGCGTCGCACGCCCAGTGACAAAGCCGACCTCGTGATTTATTCTGAAAAAGATGCGGAACGCAAATCCCCGTGGTTCGTCATCGAATGCAAACGCGCCGACATCTCTGACGCCGAGTTTGCCCAAGCCATTGAGCAAGCCTGCGGCAACCGCACCAGTCTTGGGGCAAAATTTCGCGGCGTGGTCGCCGGTCTCACGCGCCGCTTCCTCAGTTTTGAAAAACATCCACCCGCTGAACGTGATAAAAATCATATCCAGATGCCCGTCCGCTATGGCAAACCATCACCGTGGCGCTTCTACAAAGGCGGCTGGCGTATTGAAGCCGGGAAAAAATTACCCGCTACCGACCTGCCAGCCGTTCCCCGTGAGGAACTCCGCGCCGCCATTCGCAAGTGTCATCAAAGCCTTTGGGATGGTGGACGACGCAGTGCGATTGTCGCCTTTGGCGAATTTTGCAAACTGGTGTTTGTCAAACATCGCGACGAAAAGAACCCGGATATTGAAAATGGTGAATTCTATTATTTCCAACGCAAAAGTGGTGAATCCGCCGACGAACTCGCCGCGCGCATTCATCAACTTTACGCCAGAGAGCGGGAGCAAGAGCCGGATGTTTTCACCGACCAAATCAATGTTGAGCCGCCCGTGCTTGCACAGGTGGTTGAACATATTGAAGGTATTTCGCTTATTTGGAACAATTCGAACCTCGCAAATACATCGGTAAAAACGCCACTGGCAACAGGTCGGATGAACCCACCGCCGCTGAATATGACGCTAGGCGTGGCGCGAAAGCCATTAAGGAGCGTGCCAGCATCAAAACCGAAGTCCTGTTTTGGAGCGCGCTCACTCCTTCCTCAAACCCGGTACCGGACGTGTCGCTACAATGCCACTGGCAGAAAAACTTTCACCGTCAGCGTCGAAAAATCGCCCCCCGCGTAAAATACCGAGTACCCCGCGGAATGAGCACTTTTACACTGTGTAAATAGCTTGCGGCACCGGTGAAATGCCGTTTTTACACCACGTAAATACCCTCCGGCACCAGTGAAATATAGTTTTTACAGCGTGTAAAACCCCTGTTTCCCAAGAGCAATGCCATATTTACACCGTGTAAAAACCTTGTTTCCACCGGGAAACGCGCTATTTACACCATGTAAAAACCGCATTTCCACTAGTTTGAGAAACCCCGCGCAAATGGAATTCCATTCACAACAGACTGAAACCTTGCGTCTTATGACTTGTCTTTAATCGGCGTGACGGGTTCAGGCTTGGCTTTTTTGCCCTTGCCCCGGCGACGCGCGAGGAGTTCATGATACTTGTCCACCAACGCATTGTAACGGTTAATGAACTCGACAAACTTGCCCTTATACGTCTCGCGCAACGAACCGGCGGCAATCGCCTCCGTCAACACCCACGCCGCGTCATCCACTTCCTTGCGAATGGCGGGGATATTGTACTTCGGGCGCGCGGCAGTCTCATTGATGCGGTCATGGTAAAATTTCTCAAACGCATTGTTCTCATCGCGCAACTTTGTGACGCCGAGAGTCAACAGCAAATCGATCACATAACCGCCAGCGGGCGCGGCATCCAAATCCTGCAACAAATTGAAAATGGCGGAAGAGAGTTCATTATACGTGGGCTTCTTGCGCGTCTTGTACAACGCGATGAGGTCCAACAAATACGCCGCCTTCTCATGCCGCGCCGTCGTGTCGGGCAAATCGAAATGATACCGCGCGCCCTCCTTGAGCGCGCGCAACGCCTCCTTGCGCAGCGCATTGCATTTTTCAATCTCCGGCGTGAGCAAACTCTTCATGAGATGCCGGAGCGCGGCGTCCTCCCTGGTCAACGCGGCATTGAACGGCGTGTACAACTCCGCCACCCCGAGCGCGGCAGCCCCGCCAAGTTCGGCGATGAGATGCTTGACCTGGGAAAAAAATTCAAAATGTTCATTCTCGCGCAGCAAGCGCAACGTCAGGGTTTTGACCAATGATTTCATACGTTGCGAGCCTACCGAATAAAAAAATATTCTGCAAGAGAAATATAATCATGATGCTTCGGTAGTGCGTCAGTTTGATTTTTCTCGATGAGAATAATAGTTGTTATTCAACGCAAATCCCACAACTCATCGAGCGTCATGCCGATATCTTTGGCGATTTGGCGTGACAGTCCGGGAGCGATGTCGCGCCCCGGATGCAGCGGCACGGTGGTTTGTACTCCTTTTGCATAGTGCCGGTATTGCGCGTGCGAGCCGCGTTGCCGGATGCGGACATAGCCGAGGCGTTCAAGAATTTGGCAAAGCTCGCGGGATTTGAAAATCTTGGCCATAACGGTTGTGCCGTCGCCTAGGCGGTCAGGCGAAGGTGAAGTTTTGCGTGCCGACAAACTCGGCATCCAGCGCCGGTTCGCCGTCTTCCAGCAACATCGTCAGCACTTCGTCCAAGTTTTCGCGCAATTCATTCAACGTTGCCCCTTGGCTGTGCGCGCCGGGGAAGCCGGGCACAAAGCCAATCAACAACCCGGTGTCTGTGTCACGCTCAATAACCGCCGTGTAACTTTTCATAAATTTATTTTCTTCGTCATCGTTTGATTTTCAAGTTCAATCCATCGTCAGCGACCATGATAATCCTGCAACGCCAGCACCGTCAACAAGATGATAGTTCTATCCGCGTTCCCTGCAAGGTAACCGGAACATCCCACTCCGATGCGGGTTATGACTAGTTGTTAGCCCATTCAGTCTCAGGGAAATCTTTGGTGTACTGGCAAATTCGAATAACCCAGCGTTTGAACGCGGTAAAACACGATGCGGCGCGTAGTTCCCTGATGATGGATTGGCGCAATTCATTTCGTTCTTCGACATGGAAAGACTCATGTTCGTGGTAATACTTAATAAGTTGTTCTTGAAAATTTTTGATTTCTTTCAAAAGTTTTTTTCTGATGTTGTCGGATTCAAGTTTTTTTGTCGCCGTGGTACCGCCATAAATTTCCTTCAGTAATTGAACAGTGCTCAAAGTGTTCGCATCATTGGCATATTCGACTTCTGCGGCAATGTTGATTTCCTGCATGGGAAACGGGTTCATCCAATATTTGATTTTTCGGTCAATGTCAGCGTCGGTTGTACAATTAAGGATGTGGTCAAACTCTTGTTTGGCTCCCTTGGTATTATTACAATGCGCGCAACAAAAAAATAAATTTGCCCATTGGAATTTTAACTCCGCGTCTCCCTTGTGAGGAATAAAATGCTCCACATTGATGGCATGAGGTTCTTTGTCTTCGCAAATGTAGCATTTATTTTTGAAATCTTTCTGCAGTTGTTCTATTACATCTGCGCAATTATATTTGCCGCTTACCTTGTTTTTTTCTTCGGCTAACGACTTGGGCGCGGATGGTGATTTGGGGAAGTGAACCATGATTATTGCCCTTTTTGCGTGGTTAATCGGGTTAATTTGATTTGCTGTATCTTTACGACGAGTTCAGGCGGGAAACTATCAATTTTATCGTAAAACTTTTTGTCCAGTTCTTCCAAGCGAATCTGTTCATCCTTAGTGAGCATGGATTGTGTGGATAATTTTTCGTACTCCTCGATTTCGTCTTTAAGAATTGTGGAGTATTTGTCGGTGTCGAAGTAGTTTTCGATAATGCTATCATAAGAATAAGCGGAAAAGTTTCCAACAACAATCCGTTTTTCCAAATCACAAATGACCGCATTTTTAATCGAATTGAGCACAAAGGGAGAATGAGTGGTAACAATGAATTGAATTCGAGGAAAGAAAGATATCAAGAACGGCATGATTTGTTTTTGTAATTCAACATGGAGATGCGTTTCAATTTCGTCAATCAGAACGACGCCTTGCAGGTCGTAAAAATTTTCGCACTTGCCTTCCATTCGCATCATCAAGTCGGTAATGATGTTCAAAAAAGAGGAAAAACCGTCGGAAAGTTGGTTCAGGCTGTATGGCTCTTTGTTGCCTTCGACTATGTAGAAGTTGTAATTCTTTTTGTCAAATTCCAACTTGAATTTTTCAGTGTTGAATATCTTGACCAAACTTTTTTCGAAATTCTCAAACCATTGGTCAATTTTTTGGGCGGTGGCACTGTCATTGTCATCGCGAGCAAGCGATTTATTCACTCGGAGATTGACGAGGTGTTGAATGAATTGTTGACCAATATTGCTTTCTATTTTGTAAGACTGACTTGTTTCAACTTTTTTTACTCCTTCTGGAGTTCTTAGGTTAATATTCCGTTTGGCAAGAAAACTTGCTAAAATAAAATCTCCTTTATTAAGCTTTTCGAAAGGAGGCAGATTAAAATTAATTTTTATGCCAATGCCCAGCATCTCTTTTATTGATTTTAGTATGTTTTGCTCGGCGAGAGACACAAAATATGGCTGATTATTTTCCATCTGACGATTTTTTTCTTTTTCATATCTCTTGATCTTTTCATGTATTTTTTCACGCTCTCGAGAAATTGAAATGGTTATAGCTTCTTCATATCCTTTAATATTTTCATGTATTTTTTCGCGCTCTAACGAAATGAAAAGATTTGTGAGATTGCGATAAGCAGCAGGATTTTCAAGTTTCCATTCCAGTGCGTTTAATACAGAGGTTTTTCCACTGCCATTTTTGCCGGTGATAATAAGATGGGTTCTTTCACTTTGGGAAAGAGGAATGGAAAAATTTTTAATATTCCGAACATCTTGTATTTTTATCTCTTGAATAAAAATATCCTGTTGGGATGTTTCCGTTTTTTGCGAATCTGGTTGCGTTAATTCTAACATATTAACCTCCTGTGTATTACTATTAATCTCGAATCAAAATCATAAAAAGCAAGTTACTTTTGTCACCCTCAACCTCACTGCACATAATAATCCTGCAACGCCTGCACCGTCAGCGGGCCGCGCTGGAGGCTGCGGATGCCTTGCACGGTCGCGCGCGCGGCGGCGATGGTGGTCATTACCGGCACCTTATTATAATGCGCGGTGGTGCGGATGACGATTTCATCCGCGCGCGCGGTGGCGGC
>JAISCS010000202.1 GCA_031265365.1 Verrucomicrobiales bacterium | reverse complement strand
CGCCGCCGAGCACGACGACTCCTTCCCGCTCTACCACCACGGCCTGCACCGCAAAGCCACCGGCCGCACCCTGCTAGTCGTCACCTTCGACCCCCCCGGCCTCGCCCAAACCGCCGCCGCCGCCTTCGGCAAACAAGCGCGCTTGCGGGACGGCAAAGGCCAACAGCCCGACTTCCTCCCCGGCTGGAGCAACCTCAACCCCGGCCCGCTGAGCATCACCGTCAAAGCCCCCCAGCTGCTCATCTCGACGTTGGAATAACCTAACTCCAGTCACGAAGACGCCAAGACACGAAGAATTTTTCTTAATAACTTCGTGTCTTGGCGTCTTCGTGACTGGGGTTTTTTGAAGGAAACTACCGCGCCTGCCGACGCGCGCGGCGCCAAACTCAATGGAACACCCGCGCCATTTTGCAACCGTCGCAAAGCCCTCCCGCAAGTGCCGCCACCATTTTGTAACCGTTACCAAACCCTCCTGCAAGTGCCGCCGCCATTTTGTAACCGTTACAAACCCCTCCCGCAAGTGCCGCCGCCATTTTGTAACCGTTACAAAACCTTCCCGCAAGTGCCGCCACCGTTTTGTAACCGTTACAGACGTGGGGATACAGCCTTATTGAGACCGTGTGACGATTACAAAAAATCGGCAAACCATTGATTTGCCGACCCTTGCGTTAATTATTACCGTCCGTGACGTTTTTACTTAGTCTCAACTTCCCCGCCCGCCTTCTTACGCGGCGTATGCCGGCGGTCATAGGTGGCCTTGTACTCGGCAATAAGCTCGTTAATTTGCCGCGTCAACGTATCATACACCCCCTTATACTCGGCGGAAATAGCCAGCGCCGCCGCCACCCGCAACACATCATCCAGCGCCGCCTCCAACGTCGCCCGCAATCCCGGCACATCATACGGCCCGGCCTTGGCCAACTCAGAAGTGCGTTCAATATAGAGCTTGTCAAACGCCTCATTATCACTCTTCAACTGACCGAGCATATCCTTGTTCAACTTCAAATCAGCGGCATACCCGGCATTTGGCGCGGTCTCAAAATCCTGTACCAAATTGCGGATGCGTCCCGTCTCCTCATTATAACCGGACTCGCGCCGATGCTTGTAATAAAGGTCCACAATCGCCTGCAACGCCGCCGCCTTCTCATGCCAAGCGATGCCGCCGGGGAACTTGAACGCCGAGCGCACCTGCTCGCGCCACGCCGTGTATGCGAGGTCGCGCTTCCTATCCGCCGCCTCGACGGCGGGCGTCAACGCATTCTGGCGAATATGCTCAATCGCCGCATGATACGCCAGCATCGCCTTGCGAAACTCCGAGTTGAGTTTTGAATTAGCGCCAAAGATGGCATTACCGCCAGCCAGCTCGACAAAACTCTCGACCTGATGGCAGAAAGTATCGAATTCCTCTAAGCGCAACCGTTTGACAAACGCATGGTCTAATAACTTAATAAGCATAGGCCACACAACATAACCGGAACGCCGCGAATTTACAACCCTAAAAAAACAGGTTCCTCGCTATTAGCAGTGGCAGCGTTGACGCTGGCCTCCCTCCACCGCCCATGCCCCTGCGCGAGCAAATTCCCCTTCCGTGAAGGGGTGGCCGCGGAGCGGACGGGGTAGTTCAGCGTTAAAGGGGACTTAGCACAGAACGCTGAACTACCCCGGCGCTCCGCGCCACCCCTTCACGGAAGGGGAATTATGCTCCGCTTACCACCCGCCACGGCCATTCCACCGTTCACGGGATAGAACCAAAAAGCAAATACTCGCGCGGAGACGCAAAGACGCGGAGTTATATAATCAAAAAACTCCGCGTCCCCGCGTCTCCGCGCGAACCCACTCATCAAATTCCCGCTAAAACACAAAAAAAACCGAAATACGTCCATTCACACCGCCCCCCCATTTCGTTACCGTTGAAGCGAAATAACTGGAGGAAACTATGAAAAATATTAATAGAATATTAAAATGGTTGGTTGGTGGTATTGTTTGTCTATCAATATCCGCGTCGGCTTGGGCGGAGGTGATTTATCATATTGTTAATGAACCTTCCGGATATAGCAGCTTTGCCTACGGTGGTGGTAATACGCAATATACTAATGCGTGGTCTGATGGGAACTCGCCGGCGTCGGGAAATGATTATGTGAACGATGATGCGTCAATGGCTTTTCGAACGCCATTCCTAGGTACTAATTACATCTTCGCCGGCAACTCTTTGACCATTACCAACGACGCTAATTTGACCATCAAAGCGGGTTCCAATGGTACGCTGACGGTGAATGATTTCAGGCTGGACAATGGTACGTTAATGATGGGTGCCCAAGCGTACGGCTCTAACGTTGCCGTAACCACCACTTGGGCTGGAACCACCACCATTATCAATACCGCCACCATTACCTTTAACACAGGGAATGTTGGCGGCAACGCGCCGACAGTCGACAATACCAAGGAAACATTGTTAATGAGCGCGGACATCGTTGGCGATGGCCTTTTAGTTGTTAGCCACCTTGCCGGCGCTACTTCCGCCGCCCAAGGAACCAATTTCATTGTGAACTTTTCCGGCAATAATAGCTATTCCGGTGGCACTATCCTAACAGCGCCAGGCACTAATAGGGCCAATAACGGCTTGTACAACCAATTGAATGTCGAGGTTGTCACATCGCTCGGCACCGGTGATGTCTGGCTCAATGCCGGTAACGGGGCGATGTCCTTGTCATTGCAAAATAACACCGCTATTTATGAAGACGCTTTTTTATATATCAATACCGCCAACCAAACTAATTGGACGCTGAACTTGGATTACGAAGACGCGATGAATATCGCCGGAATTTGGTTTGACAGCACCTTGTACGATGGTAGCGCAGGTTTTACTTATGAGGATTTACTGGGTGAATCCACTTTTAGCAGCCATGTGTTCGGGACTGGCGTCTTTAATCTCGGTCAAATCCCCGAACCATCCGCGCTAATATTACTGGGCCTCGGTACCGCCACGCTGGGCCTATTACGCTGGCGCCGAAAACATTAATCCCCCGCCCCTCTCCTCGCCCGCGCAAATTCCCCTTCCGTGAAGGGGTGGCCGCGGAGCGGACGGGGTAGTTCAGCGTTAAGGGAAATTAGAAAGCCGAAAGCAGCAAGCTGAAATTATTTCTGTTTTCAGCTTTCGGCTTTCAGCTTACTTCCCAACGCTTAACTACCCCGTCGCTCCGCGCCACCCCTTCACGGCAGGGGAATTATGCTGCGCTTACCACCCGCCACCGCCATTCCTCTGATAATGAGACAGCACCGTCAATTACCACGGGTCGCCCCCGAATTTTCGCGTTACTTCGCGCGAGGAGGGTCTAATTTACCAACGATGATTTACGAAAAAATCCTGCGCCCGCTGCTGTTCAAAACCACTGACGCGGAGTTTATCCACGGCGTCGCCGCGTTCGTGTTGCAACACAGCCCCGTGCTGCCGCTGCTCGCGCCGTGGTTGCGCGCTGACGCTGCGCCGGTCAAGCTGTGGGGGCTGACGTTTCGCAACCGCCTCGGCCTCGCCGCCGGCTTCGACAAGGAGGCGACCTTGGTCAAGGCGTTTTGGCGGCTCGGGTTCGGGCACACGGAAATCGGCACGGTGACGCGGCACGCGCAGCCGGGGAATCCGAAACCGCGCGTCTTCCGCTGCCCGTCAGCCGCCGGTCTCGTCAACCGCATGGGCTTCCCCAACAGCGGCGCGGACGTCATCGCGGCGCGGCTGACGCGGCTGCGGCGGGCGTGGAGCCAGCCCGATTACCCCATCGGCATCAACCTCGGCAAATCCAAAGTCACTGAACTCGCGGGCGCTGCCGGTGACTACTTGTATTCGTTCAAAAAACTGCACGCGGTCGGCGACTATTTCGTGGTGAACGTCAGTTCGCCGAACACGCCGGGCCTGCGGGATTTGCAAAGCGTCGCGGCGTTGCGTCCGATTTTGTCCGCGCTGCAAACCGTCAACCGCGAGTTGGGCGAGAAGCCGCTGTTGTTGAAAATCGCGCCGGATTTGAATTACGCGGACATCGCCGAGATACTGTCACTGACAGCGGAACAAGGCTTGCACGGCATCGTCGCGACGAACACGACGCTCGACCACAGCGCCATCACGCTGACGGAGACCGGCGGCCTCAGCGGCGCGCCGGTGCGGCAAAAGAGCACCGCCATCATCAAATTCATCGCCAGGGAAACCGGCGGACGACTGCCCATCATCGGCGTCGGCGGCGTCTTCACCCGCGCCGACCTTCAGGAAAAACTCGACGCCGGCGCGAGCTTGGTGCAACTCTACACCGGTTTCATCTACCGCGGCCCGTTCACGGTGAGGAAGGTTTTGAACGGCTGACATTTGACGCGCCGCCGCGTTGCAAAACAAAACCGCCGCTGACGGTGACTGGCACCAACAGCGGCGGTTACCCCCAAAATTGACAGTCAGCGTCAGGCTTTCGCCAGGACAGCGACGCGGCGGTTCGGTTTGTCGAACTTCACCTCGCCGGCCTTGAGCGCAAACAGCGTGTGGTCGCGCCCCATGCCGACGTTGACCCCGGCGCGGTATTTGGTGCCGCGCTGGCGGATGATGAT
>JAISCS010000195.1 GCA_031265365.1 Verrucomicrobiales bacterium | reverse complement strand
CCGAATTTTTCCGGCAACGCGGGGCTGACGGTGACGACCTGGGATTTTTTCGGCTCGATGTTGATGTTGACGGGAATGGCGGGCAGGTCGGCGATTTTGTACATTTCCGGCAACCAAATGTCACCGGGAATGCCGCGCGTGCCGTAGGCGAGGACGCTGACGTTGGCGTCCACCGTCAGCGGCTGGTCGGTGAGGTTGCGGACGAGGAAGGAGAACGACGGCTGCTCGCCGGGGAAGAGCACATTGCCCAGCGGCGTACTGTCGAACAACGTGACCTCGTAGGCGGTATTGCGCTGTTTGGAATTGACGCCGAAGACGGTGTCGTAATCCTTCATTAAATTACCGGCGCGCATTTGCGCGCTGGCACCCGCTGTCAATGACAGGCAGAGGCTGGCGGCGAGGAACAATCCGGTTAAACGACTTGGTTTTTTGACCTGTTTTTTCATAAGTTTTTTGATGTTGAAGGCAATTACTTAATTGCTTCGTAGCAAAGTAACAGCGTCAGCGAAAGTGTCAACATAAAAATATAGTCAGATTACGAGTTTGAAAGCCACCGACACGCCCGGTTATATCACCGTGCACGAAGGCGGCATTATCGCGCCGGGCGACGCCACCGGACAATTTCAAGCGAGTGAGTTCACGCTCGGACCCAACGTCCTTGGCGTCATTTTTGAGGAGGATGATATTTTTGCCATAGACCTCGCCAGCGCCACCGTCAGCGACATTCTTGCCGTCGGCGCCAATAACACCAGCGCGCCGACGCTGATGTTTGAGGACGGCGCGATTGTGCGGGTGAACCTGCTCGGCGGCTACGCGCCCACCGCTGACAATGACTGGCTGCTGACCACCGGCTTTGCCACCATCAGCGGCGACCTCGACAACGTGCTGTTGCAAGGCGACGGCGGCAGCGCCCTGTCTGACGAGTGGAGCTTGTTCAACCTCAACGGCAATTTGTTGCTGAACTACGCCATTCCCGAACCGTCAACATGGGCGCTGCTGGTCATCGGCGCGGCGCTGACGCTGACCTTGCGCCGCCGCCGCTGATGTTGAGGCGGACTGAATTATTTTTACAAGGAGGACATTGAGGAATTGGAGGGTGGCGTGTTGGGCAAGCTCTTGCTCCAATAACTTGATGTTCTCTTTGTAAAAAACAGGTTCTATCCCGTGAACAGTGACATTACCGTGGCGTGTGGTCGGCGCTAATAATTCCCCTTCCGTGAAGGGGTGGCGCGGAGCGCCGGGGTAGTTCAGCGTTCGGGGGAGGGGACGAGCACGGAACGCTGAACTACCCTGTCGGCTTGCGCCGCCACCCCTTCACGGAAGGGGAATTGGTGGGGGCGGGGGGCATGGTCGGTGGGAGGTGTTCCGGCGTCAGCGCTTCCATTGCTAATGGCGAGGAATTAAAATTCTTCGTGTAAAAATCAAACCGTCTTGGAAAAACGGTTCACGCCGCTTTTTAAGTAGGCGTCAAAACACATCGCGATGTTGCGGATTAGAAATCTGCCCGTCGGCGTGATGGTGATTTTGTCACCGCTGATGGTCAGCAAGCCGTCTGCCGCCAATGGCTCCAGCGCTGACAGTGACTCCGCGAAATATCGCGGGAAATTGATGTTAAATTTCCCGCCGAACGCCAGTGTGTCTAACTCAAAATCACACATCAACCGCATAATCACCTCGCGGCGCAACACGTCATCATCAGTCAGCCGGATGCCGCGCGCCACCGCTGACCGTGAACCTGCCACCGCCGCGAGGTAATCGTGAATGTTCTTGTGATTCTGCGCGTATACCCGACCGGGCGAGCTAATCGCGGACACGCCGAACGCCAGCAGGTCACAGTCGGCGTGCGTCGAGTAGCCTTGGAAGTTGCGGATTAATTTCCTCGCCCGTTGCGCGCGGCACAGGTCATCGTCAGCGCGCGCGAAGTGGTCCATGCCGACATACTTGTAGCCCGCCGCTGACAGTCGTTCCACGGCCAGTTGAAAAATCGCCAATTTCTCCGCCGGCGACGGCAATTCCTCCGCCTTGATGGCCTGCTGGTGCCGTATCATTTCCGGCAAGTAGGCGAAGTTGAACAAGGCCAGGCGGTCCGGCGCCAGCGCCAGCGTCTGGTCCAGCGTCCGCGCGAACGAGTCCCGCGATTGCCGCGGCAACCCGTACATCAAATCCACCGACACGCTCCGCATCCCGCGCCGTCGCGCCTCCGTGATGACCGTCAGCGTCCGCTCCGCCGATTGCTCGCGGTTAACCGCCCGCTGCACGGCGGGGTCGAAATCCTGAATCCCCACCGACAGCCGGTTGAACCCCGCCGCGCCCAGCACGCGCAAATGTTCCGCCGTCGTCGCGCGCGGGTCAACCTCCACGCCAAGCTCGGCGTCAGCAGCGAAGCGAAAGCGCGCCTTGAGGCCGGCGATGAGTTCGTCTAGTTCGCGCGGCGCGAAAAAAGTCGGCGTCCCGCCGCCCCAATGCAGTTGCGCCACCTCACGGTCGGCGGACAACTGCGCGCGAGTCAAATCCACCTCGCGCAACAAGGTCCCCACATACGCCGCTGACCGTGACTTGTCGGCGGTGAACGTCGCATTGCACCCGCAATAAAAACACACCGACTCACAAAACGGCAGGTGAACATAGAGCGACAGCGGGCGGGCGGCGGCGTCAGTGCCAGCGATTTCCCGCGCCAAGTCCTCGCCGGTGAATTGTTCGGAAAATTGCGGCGCGGTCGGGTAACTCGTGTAGCGCGGCCCCGCCACGCTGTAGCGCGACAGCAATTCAAAATCCAATTCCGGGGACATGTCAAAATTGAACCATGAATGAACACGAATGGACACGAATAAAATTCCCCTTCTGTGAAGGGATGGCCGCGCCAGCGGACGGGGTAGTTCAGCGTTCGTGGGGACTGATACCAAACGCTGAACTACCCCGTCGCTCCGCGCCACCCCTTCACGGAAGAGGAATTCGCTTCTCCCCTCCAATCCGTGTTCATTCGCGGTTAATTGATTTCCTTCCGCGGATTGTGCTATACTTTGTTCCTGTGCCAACGGATATTTACCAGCCCGAACACTTCACCAACCGCGAACTCAGTTGGCTGCAATTCAACGCCCGCGTGCTGGAGGAGGCCGGGGACACGCGCAACCCGCTGCTGGAGCGCGTGAAGTTCTTGTGCATCACCAGCTCCAACCTCGACGAGTTTTTTGAAATCCGCGTCGCCGGCATCAAGCAGCTCATCGAGAGCAACTCGAACGACCCCGGCCCCGACGAACTCGGCGCGCAGGAGACGTTTAACCGCATCCACCGGCGGGTGCGCGCGATGGTGGCCGCGCTGGACACGCTGTGGCTCGACACGCTGAAGCCGGAGTTGGAGCGCAACGGCATTTTTTTTCACGACCCCGAAACGCTGCCCGCCGAGCGTCAGCGTTGGTTGGAGGAGTATTTCATCAAGGAGTGTCATCCGGTGCTGACGCCGCTGGCGATTGACCCAAGCCACCCGTTCCCGCAGTTGTTGAACAAGAGCTTGAACATTATCGTGCTGTTGGAGAAGGCCGGCGACGCGGACGGTGACGGCGGGATGCGCTACGGCGTCGTGCAGGTGCCGCGCGTGTTGAGCCGGCTCGTGCCGCTGCCGGACAACCCCGACGGTGAATATCATTTCGTCTATCTGAACAAGCTCATCGGCGCGCACGCGGGGAAATTGTTTCCGGGCCTGAAGGTGCACGGCGCCTACGCCTTCCGCATCACGCGCAACAGCGACCTTTACATTGACGACGAGGAGGCGCTGAACTTGCTCCGCACCATCGAGGAGGAATTGCGGAAGCGCAATCGCGGCAACGCGGTGCGGCTGGAAATTTCCGACCAGTGCCCCGAATCGGTGCGCCAATTCCTGCTGGAAAAATTCAAGCTCGGCAAGGACGACCTCTACCCTGTGTGCGAGCCGGTTAATTTTCTGCGCCTCATGCCGGTCACGGAAATCAACACCAAGCCGGCGCTGCGGTTCAAGGCGTTCTCGCCCGCCATCGCCGCGCCGTTGCAAGGCGACGTGGATGTGTTCGAGGTGCTGCGGCGCCAGGACGTGCTGCTGCATCATCCGTACCACAATTTCTCGTCCATCGTGGAGTTGGTCGAGACCGCCGCCGTTGACCCGGCGGTGCTGGCCATCAAGATGACGCTGTACCGCACCAGTGGCGATTCGCCGCTCATCAAGGCGCTGATGCACGCGGCCCACCACGGCAAGCAGGTGACGGTGTTGGTCGAACTCAAGGCGCGCTTCGACGAGGCGAACAACATCGCGTGGGCGCGACGCATGGAGGACGCCGGGATTCACGTCGTGTACGGCTTGGTTGGCCTGAAGACGCACTGCAAGCTGCTGTTCATCGTGCGCCGCGACGCGGACGGCATCCGGCACTACGCGCACCTCGGCACCGGCAATTACCATCCGCGCACGGCGCGCCTCTACACCGACCTCGGCCTGCTGACGACGCGACCGGAAATCACCAACGAGGTGGCGGCGCTGTTCAACGCGCTGACGGGGATGTCGGAATACACCAGCGGGCAAAAACTGCTGGTCGCGCCGTTCGACATGGAAGACCGTTTCTTGGAAAAAATCCGGCGCGAGACCGCGCACGCCGCCGCCGGCCGGCCCGCGTTTATCTTCGCCAAGATGAACGCGCTGGTCGACCCCGAAATCATCACCACGCTCTACGACGCCTCGCGCGCCGGCGTACACATCCGTCTGCTCGTGCGCGGCATCTGCTGCCTGAAACCCGGCCTGCCCGCCGTCAGCGAGAACATCGAGGTCCGCAGCATCGTGGACCAATTCCTCGAACACAGCCGTGTCTTCCACTTCCACAACAACGCCGACGACGAGCTTTACCTCGGCAGCGCCGACTGGATGCCGCGCAACTTGCACCGGCGCGTCGAGGTGGCCTTCCCCGTCGAGTGCCCGAAAATCAAGCACCACCTCATCCAGCACATCATCCCTGTCTATTGGCGGGACAACACCAAGGCGCGTTACTTGCAATCCGACGGTCTCAGCGACGCGCGCCCCGCTGACGTTGACGGCGAAAAAATCCGCGCCCAGGCCGTCTTCATGCAAGCGGCGGAAAAGGAAAAAAATCTCACGCCGGTTAATATGCAAAAGACCGCTGTAGAACTCATCCCTCTTGAGGCACCGGTGGACCCGGAAAGATTTAGCGTGTAATTTTCGCGCCGACCTTGTTTAATATTACGCATTTTCCGCCCGAGTGGTGAAATGGCAGACACACAGGACTTAAAATCCTGAGTTGGGAAACCAACGTACCGGTTCGAGTCCGGTCTCGGGCAGCGCGATAATAGTTTCAGCTTTCGGCTTTCGGTTTTCTCATTTCCTTTAACGCTGAACTACCCCGTCGGCTTGCGCCGCCACCCCTTCACGGAAGGGGAATTTGGGCGATGCCACGGCTCTCGCGCTCGCGCCAGGCTCTTGCTCTAACCCGCTATGACAGAACGCTATTCTACTCCGACAGAGCGCCGTTCTACCCCGATAGAACGCCGTTCTGCCCCGACGGAACGGCATCGGCCAAGGGTCATTCTCCGACAATTTTCATCAGCACGGTTGCCGGTGAAAACCCAAACCATAATTCCCCTTCCGTGAAGGGGTGGCCGCGGAGCGGACGGGGTAGTTCAGCGTTAAGGAAATTAGAAAGCCGAAAGCAGAAAGCTGAAATTATTTCCACTTTTCCACCGCCGAACTACCCCGTCGGCGACGACGCCACCCCTCCACGAGGGAAATTATCAATCCAGCAACTCGGCGAACTTCTCCCGCGCGACTTGCTTGAGCCGGTCCATGATTTCACCGGCGGTGCCGAGCGTTTGCCACTCGGCGACCTGTTGTTGCAACTCGGCGTAACTCAGTCGTTGAATCGCCGCCTTGGCGCGTGGCAAAAATTTCGGCCCCATGCTCAGTTCGTCAATGCCAAGGCCCACCAGCAGCGGCACCAGCAGCAACTCGCCCGCCATCTCCCCGCACACGCCGACCCAAATGCCCGCCGCGTGCGCGTTTTTCACGGTGTGCCCTATCAGTGAAATAATGGACGGATGCGTGGGTTGGTACAGGTACGCGACCTTCGCGTTCATCCGGTCGACGGCGATGGTGTATTGAATCAGGTCGTTCGTGCCGATGCTGAAAAATTGCACCTCTTTCGCCAGCCGGTCGGTAATCAGCGCCGCCGCCGGCGTCTCAATCATCGTGCCGATTTCAATGTCAGCGGCGTAGCCCAGCCCGTCCCGCCGCAACTCCGCCAGCGCCTCGTCCAGCAAGTCCCTGGCCTGCCGCAATTCCTCGACCGCGCTGACCATCGGGAACATAATCCGCACCTTGCTCCCCTCGCCCGCGCGGCAAATCGCGCGCAGTTGCGTGCGGAAAATGTCGCGCCGCTCCAGCGTGTAGCGAATCGCCCGCCAGCCCAAAAACGGATTCACCTCCTCCACCAAGCCCAAGTGGTCCAGCATCTTGTCACCGCCGATGTCCAGCGTACGGAAAATCACCGGATGTGGCGCCGAGGCCGCGATTATCTTGCGATAAATTTCAATCTGCTCCTGCTCGGTGGGCAGTGCCGGTCGCTGCAAAAACAAAAACTCCGTGCGGTACAGCCCGACGCCCTCGGCCCCGTGCGCCTTGATAAGCGGGAAGTCCTCCGGCAATTCCATGTTGGCCGACAGCACGATTTTGCGCCCGTCCTTGGTGACCGCCTCCGTGCCGCGCAGTTGCTCCAGTTGCACGTCGACCTCGTGCCGCTTGTGCTCCAGCCGGCCGTACCGCAGCATCGTCTGCGCGTCGGGGTTGACAATCAGTATCCCCTCGTGCCCGTCCAGCACGACGTGCAGGCCGCGGCCCAGTTTGTGCGAGGCGTCCTTCAACCCGACCACGGCGGGAATCCCCAGCGAGCGCGCCATGATGGCGGTGTGCGAGGTGCGGCTGCCGATGTCGGTGACGAAGCCGAGCACCTTGGTGCGGTCGAGCATCGCGGTGTCTGACGGCGACAAATCGTGCGCGAGGATGATGCTGGGCTGCTCAAGGTTGTACTTGTCGCTCGACGAATTGCCCAGCAAGTTGTTCAGCACGCGGCGCCCGACATCGAGAATATCCGTGGCGCGCTCGCGCAAATAAGCGTCGTCCACCTGCCGCATGCTCTGCGCGTAATTTTGCATCAGGTGATGGAACACCACTTCCACGCACAGGTTGCGGCCCTCGATTTGCTTCCGCACCGCGTCCAGCAGCGTGCTGTCGTCCAACACCAGCAGATGCGCGTCAAAAATGGCGGCGTCCTTCTCCCCGATGGCGACGGCTAAATTTTCCTTGATGGCGACAATCTCCTGCCGCGTCTTCATCAGCGCCGCCTCCAGCCGCGCGATTTCCGCCGGCACGGCGTCCGGCTCGATTTTGTTTTTCGGGATGAGCAATTCCTCGCTGGTCAGCACCATCAGCGGGCCGTGGACCACCCCCGGCGAAACCGGAATGCCGGTCAACCGAATTTCCGCCGTGTGATTGCCAGTGTCTGCCATGCGCCAGTATGTTAGTCTATTATTAACACTTGGCAAGCGAGGTTACGCTGACCATCACAAAAAAATCCGGCTGGCGGTTTCGGTGCTTTGGAACTATATTCGGGTTGTTATGCGCACACGGTTTCTATTTTTGCCGGCCCTGTTGACTGTCAGCGTCCTGTTTTCCAACCCCGCCCGCGCCGCCGAGACCGTCAGCGGCACGGCCACGCCCGCCGCTGGCGGCTCGCTGGTGAAGGGCGTCTGCACCATCGAGCTTAAAATCGGCACGCATCAATATCTTTCCAAAATGGGCATCGCCGTAGTGCCCGCCGGGGCGGAAAAAGAAATCATCCAAGTCCGCAATGACCAATGGCGGATGCGCGCCTCCCGCGCCAATTACAACGACGGCTTCAACAACCTCGACCTCGACGCCATCGGCGGCACGGCGGTCAAGCGCGCCGCGCAAACCGTGCAGACGGACTTGGAAGGGAAATATCAAATTCGCGGCCTCGCTGTTGGTGACTGGTTTTTGTACGCGCAATACCGCAGCCGTTACGCCGTCGCCTACTGGCTCATCCCGCTGACGGTGAAGTCGGACAAGGACGACATCACCGTCAACATCAACAACAGCAACTTGAGGGAAGTGTACAACCTCAAGAAAGCGCGGTGGTAAAAAATCGCTGCCGACCGTCAGCGGCGCGGCAACTCCAACACGCCGTTCCACGCGCAGGCGTGATAGACGTTCGGGTTCCCGTCAACGGGCGTCAAATCAATCTTCCCGCCGGCTTCCCGCAAAATAATCACGCCGGCGGCGATGTCCCAAATCTGGATGCTTTGCTCAAGGTAAGCGTCCATGCGCCCGGCGGCGACGTAGGCGAGGTCGAGCGCCGCCGAACCCATCGCGCGCAACTTGCGGGCGCGGCGGGCGTAGTATTGATAAAGCTCCAGACATTTCTCCACCGTCCGCGCCGTCTTGGAAAAACCAATCGCCATGATGGCTTCCTCAATCTTGTCGCGCCCGCTGACGGTGATGCGTTTGCCGTTGAGCGTCGCGCCGTGACCGTCAGCGGCTTTGAACAACTCATCGCGCAATGGGTCGTAAATCACCCCGGCGACGATTTTCCCATCCACGCGACACGCCACCGACACGCAAAAATGCGGCAACCCATAAGCGAGATTCACCGTCCCGTCAATCGGGTCGAGAATCCACTCCACGCCCTTGCCGCCGCTCCCCTCTCCGCCTTCCTCGCCGAGAATGGCGTGGTCGGGAAATTTTTGCAGAATATGTTTGGTCAACAACTCCTGCGTGTCCTTGTCGAGTTGGATTTTCAAATCATGATGTTTCGCCTCATTGACGACGACTTCTTCACCAAACACTTTTCGTAACGCTGCCCCCGCTGACCGCGCGGCATCCTCAGCAGTTGGTAAAATTAAATCAAGATTCACGCGGTTTCCTTTTGCTTAATTGGGCCTTGAGCCAGGCCGGATTGCGGCGTAAATCCAGCACGGCATAAACCGCCACCATATCGTTCTCCAGCAAATAATAAATACCATGCGGAAAATGTTCCGCCTTGACTTTGTAAAAACCAAATCGCTTGGGATGGACACCATGCAACCACGCCAAACGGTCAAGGTCACACGACAGAGATTCCTTAAAATAATCGCCAACTCCCGCTTCCTGCAAATCATAGAAGTCGCTGATTTTCTCCACGTCATCAGACGCCTCAACCATCAAAATTACAGGAGTCATTTGCGCCGCTTGCTCCATCTGGCTTTGGCTTCCTCAAGCGTAATGAACTGAGCCTTTCCCGCGCGCGCCTTCGCCAGCCGCTCCGCGAGAATTTCCCCATGCCAAGCCGGAGTATCCTCCTCATCTTCCGGCAACAACGACAACTTCAACACCTCGATAGAACGCAATCGTTCCTCGAAACTCATCTTTTTCACATCCTCAGCGGCAAGTACCATGATTAAAATCTACTCCACCCCGCTCATTTTGGCAACGGCGGAAAGCGGGCGCTTGGAAGAAATCACGCTGACGCTTACTCAAGCCGTCACCGCCTTCAACGCCTCGCTGACGTTGGCCATCAGCTCGTAAATGCCGGCGGTGGTTTCGTCGCCCATGCTGGAAATGCGGAACGTCCGGCCCTTGATTTTGCCGTAGCCACCGTCAATGATGATGCCCTTGTTCTGCTTCAACCACGCCACCAGCGCCGCGACGTCAATGTCACGCGTGTTCTTGATGCAAGTCAGGCCGACGGTGGCGTATGGCAATTCGGGGAACAACTCAAAGCCGTTCTTCAGCGCCCACTCGCGGACAATCATCACGTTCTCCAAGTGCCGCGCGAAACGGGTGTCGAGGCCCTCGGCCAAAATCTCGCCGAGCTTGCTTTCCAGCGCGTAGAAATGCGAGATGGACGGCGTGCTGGGCGTCATGTTTTTCTCGTGATTCGCGCGGAACTCCATGAAATCGCCGTAATAGCCGCGCCCCGCGACCTGCTCGACGCGCTTGAACGCGGCCTCGCTGACGGTGAACACCGTCGCGCCAGGCGGCAACGCCAGCGCCTTCTGCACGCCGGCCAGCATCACGTCCACGCCCAGCTCGTCGAAGGGGATTTTCTTGGTGCTCAGCGACGACACCACATCAATGATGAACATCACGTCGGGATATTTGCGCTTCAGCCTGGCGACCTCCTCCAAGGGGCTAAGCGTGCCGGTCGAGGTCTCGCTGTGGATGAACGTCAGCGCGTCGAACTCACCGGTGGCGAGCCTGGCGTCAATCTGCTCGGGCAAAACAGGCTTGCCCCACTCGACCTGCAATTTCTCGGCGGCCTTGCCGTTGGAGGTGGCGACGCCGTACCATTTGTCGGAAAACGCGCCGTTCATGCAAGTCAGGACTTTCTTGACGCTGAGGTTCCGCACGGCGGCCTCCATGACCGACCACGAGGAGCCGGTGGCGGTGAAGACGGGTTGCTTGGTGTAGAACAACTTTTGCAGGCCGGGCTGGACGCGCGCGTAGAGTTCCTGAAAGTCCTTGGAGCGATGCCCAACCATCGGCTGGCTGAACGCCTTGAAGGTTTTTTCCGAAACTTGAATGGGGCCGGGGATATGAAGTTTGTATGCCATAAAGCGAAGAATGATAGTTAAAAAATCCCAAACTCCAAGCGTCAAATTACAAAAAACCGGACGATGATTTTTGGTTCCTCGCTATTAGCAGTGACAGCGCAGACACCAGCCCCCCGCCCCGGCCTCCTGCGCCAGCGCCTTCCCCTTCACGGAAGGGGAATTATTATGCGGCCTCCATACGCCGCTGCAATTCTACTGATAATGGGATAGAATCAGAATATTTACCGAGGGAAATGACGGCGCGTCATAAAAATTGTGCCTTGGCTTTTCCCCGTAGTGCTTTAATATCTCGCCTCAATTTATGGCGAATCTTAAAATCCATCCTGTCCGGCGCATGGATGCCGTGTTGCAAGTCCCAGGGGACAAGAGTATTTCCCATCGCGCCGTGATACTCGGCGGGTTCGCCGGCGGGGAGACGCGGGTCACCGGATTTTTGCCGAGCGAGGATTGTCGCGCCAGTTTGTCGGCGATGCAGGCGATGGGCGTCGAGATGGAGACGGTCAGCCGCGGCGATTATATCATCCACGGGCGGCGCGGGAAGTTGCGCCCGCCGGCGGAGCCGCTGGATTGCGGCAACTCCGGCACGACCATGCGCTTGCTGGCCGGCCTCGTGGCGGGGCAGCCGTTCACGACGCGGTTGTTCGGCGATGCCTCGCTCAGCCGCCGGCCGATGCGGCGTGTGGTGGACCCGCTGACGTTGATGGGGGCGACGCTGACGTGCGAGGGGGAAAATTCGCGCCCGCCGCTGGTGGTGCGGGGCGCGGCGTTGTTGCCGATTCGTTACCAGATGCCCGTGGCCAGCGCGCAGTTGAAATCGGCGATTTTGCTGGCGGGTTTGCAGGCGCCGGGGCTGACGGTGGTGGAGCAGCCGGAGGTGTGCCGCGACCACACGGAGCGGATGTTGCAGCATTTCGGCGCGAGCCTCCGCGCGGGCGACGGCGGCAGGCGCGTGGAGCTTTACGGCGACACGACGCTCAATGGCAAGGACCTGCGCGTGCCGGGCGATTTCTCGTCGGCGGCGTTCTGGCTGGTGGCGGCGGCGGCGCTGGGCGGCGCGCGGCTGACGCTGACGAAGGTGGGCTTGAACCCGACGCGGACGGCGTTGCTCAATGTGTTGATGCGGATGGGCGCGCAAATCAAGGAGCACGTGGAGAGCAACGAGTTCGAGCCGTACGGCACGCTGCAAATCGAGGAGGGCGGCGGGTTGCGGGGCACGACGGTCAGCGGCGCGGAGATTCCGAATGTCATTGACGAGCTGCCGGTCATCGCTGTCGCGGGCGCGCTGGCGGAGGGGGTGACGGTAATCAAGGACGCGCGGGAGCTGCGGGTGAAGGAGTCCGACCGCATCGCGACGGTGGCGGGGTGTTTGCGCGAGTTCGGCGTGGAGGTGGAGGAGCAGCCGGACGGGATGGTGGTTTACGGTGGCAATCCGATTCGCGCCGCGCGGGTGGCGAGCCGCGGCGACCATCGTATCGCGATGGCGTTCGCGGTGCTGGCGTTGTTCGCGGACGGGCCGTCGTTGATTGAGGACACGGATTGCATCAAGACTTCGTACCCGACATTCGAGGAGCATCTGGAGCAAATCATGGAGGGCGACTTGGCGGGCAAGTTTCGCCTCGGCGTCGGGCTGGTGAACAGTGTGAAACGTTTGGTGAATCAGAGAAAAACCTCGCGCCAAGACGCCAGGCCGCCAAGTTGAAAAAAACTTCGCGTCTTGGCGCGAGAACCTTGTTTGGAGATTTAAGCGTATGTTAAACCCCGTAGTTGCCATTGACGGTCCCGCCGCATCGGGCAAAAGCACCGTGGCGCGCGGGCTGGCCGCCCGGTTGAATTTCACTTACGTTGACACCGGCGCAATGTACCGCGCGTTCGCGTGGCTGGCGCTGGAGCGCGGCGTTGACCCCGCCGACCGCGTGGCCGTCAGCGGCTTGGTGGAGCGGGTGCCGCTGGCGCTGACCATCAGCGGCGGCAGCGTGCAGACGCGGCTCGACGGGCGCGACCCCGCGCCGTTCATCCGCGAGGAGCGCGTCAACGCCGCCGTGTCGAAAATCGCCGCTGTGCCGGAGTTGCGCGAGCGGCTGGTTATCGAGCAACGCAAGCTCCGCAACCTCGCGCCGCTGGTGATGGAGGGGCGCGACATCGGCACCGTCGTTTTCACCGACACCGTGTTCAAGTTCTTCCTCGACGCCGACCCCGTCATCCGCGCCCGGCGCCGGCAGCGGCAGGGGCAGAGCGACGTCGTCGCCGCCCGTGACCAAGCCGACGCCGCCCGCGCCGTCGCCCCGCTGACCAAGGCCGCCGACGCGGTGCTGGTGGACGCCACTGACGATGACGCCGACACGATAATCGGGAAAATCCTGCAAATTTGCCGCGCGCGGGGACTGTCAGCGGCGAAGGTGGACGCGTTATGAACACGGACGGCTGGTTTCGCTTGTGTCGCGGCCTGTGTCAGATTTATTTCCGGCTGTTTCACGACTTCCGCGTCGAGGGTTTGGACCACATCCCGCGCGCGGGCGGCTTTTTCGTCGCGGCCAATCACGAAAGTTTTTTCGACCCGCCCGCCGTGGGGTGTGAAATCGAGCGCAAGATGTTTTTCCTCGCGCGCAAGACGCTGTTCGTCCCGCCCGTCATGGACAAACTACTGCCCACCATCCGCGCCCTGCCGGTTGACCAGGAGAAACCCGACATGACCGGTCTCAAACGCATCATTGACGTCGCCAGGCGCGGCAACGGCGTGCTCCTCTTCCCCGAAGGCAGCCGCACGCTCGACGGACACCTGCAACCCGCCGCCCCCGGCCTCGGCCTCGCCATCGCCAAGAGCGGCGTGCCCGTGGTGCCGGCGCGGATTTTCGGCGCGTTCGCAGCCTGGCCGCGCGGCGGCAAACCGCGGCTGTTCACCCCGCTGACGGTCAAGTACGGCGCGCCGCTGACGTTCACCGGCTCGCCGCACCTGAAAACCAAGAATTACCAAGCCCTCAGCGACGAGGTGATGGCGGCGATTGCCAAAATTCAGTAGCGCGTCAGTTTGCGGAAATTAATGCAAAGACGCGGTTTTTTTTTAATTATTCATGACTAACCTGTTCCAAATATTCTTCGCGTCTTTGCGTCTTCGCGTTAAAAAATCAAACTAAAGTACAAGAAATTCCTCATGTCACGCATTGACGGCGGATGGTTTTTTGCCAACATATTGCTATGTCAACTCCCTTCCCCTGGCAAGAGCCGCCCGCTGACTGTGAACTGCCGATTTGGCGGTACACCCGCAATCCCATCATTAACCGCAACCCTTTCCCCGGTGTGGCGAAAATTTACAACAGCGCCGTCACCCCGTTTGACGGCGCGTACGCCGGCGTGTTCCGCGCCGAATATCGCACGGGCATGTCGCACCTGCACGTCGGGCGCAGCGCGGACGGCATCCACTGGGACTTCGCCCCCGCGCCCATTCCGGTGACGGCGGGCGCGGATGAGCCGGCGTTTGATTACGGTTACGACCCGCGCTTGTGCCGCGTCGGCGAGGAGTATTTCATCACTTGGTGCAACGGTTACCACGGCCCGACCATCGGCCTCGCCAGCACGCGCGATTTCAAAAACTTCACGCAACTCGAAAACGCCTTCCTCCCCTGCAATCGCAACGGCGTTCTCTTCCCGCGCAAAATCAACGGCCACTACGCCATCCTCAGCCGCCCCAGCGACCAGGGCCACACGCCGTTCGGCGACATCTTTTACAGCGTCAGCCCCGACCTCACCCACTGGGGCCAACACCGCTTCGTCATGGGCGCCGGCCCGGAGTGGTGGCAGGCGAAGAAAATCGGCGCCGGGCCGAACCCCATCGAGACCCCCGCCGGCTGGCTGCTCATCTACCACGGCGTCTGCGGCACCTGCAACGGCTTCATCTACAGCGCCGGCCTGGCCTTGCTCGACTTGGAGCGCCCGTGGCACGTCATCAAGCGCTGCCCCGGCTACATCATGGCGCCGGAAGAACCCTACGAAGTCACCGGCAGCGTGCCCAACGTGGCCTTCCCCAGCAGCGCGCTGGTGGACGCCGCCACCGGCCGCGTCGCCTTCTACTACGGCGCGGCGGACACCGTCACCGGCCTGGCCTTCAGCACCGTCGACCGGCTGCTCGATTACGTGAACACCCACGGCAAATAATTTATGAACACCCCATTCGGCCACTTCTCGGCGGACAACAAGGAATACATCATCACCGCGCCCTTCGCCCCGCCGCGCGCGCAGATTAACTTCCTGTGGAACGACACCATCATCAGCGGCGTCAACCAATTCGGCGGCGGCGACGGCGTCTTTAACAACCAGACGCTGATGTTCAACGACCCCAAAGGCCGCGTCCGCCTCATCCGCGACGGCCGGCGCTACTTCTACCTGCGCGACACCGTCAGTGGCGCGCTCTGGAGCAGCGGCCTCGTCCCCGTCACCCGCCCCGGCGCGCGCCTGACCACCCGCGTCGGCCTCGGCTACTCGCGCTTCATCACCGACAGCGGCGACGGCATCGTCAGCGCGGCGAAAGTCTTCCTCGCGCCCGACGAGCCGGTGGAGATTTGGGAATTTACCCTGACCAACAACAGCCCCGTCACCCGCGCGCTATGGCTCACCCCCTACGTCGAATGGCTGCTCGGCGGCTACGCCACCTTCAGCAGCCCGTACTCCTACCTCCGCAGCACCTACGACCCCGCGCTAAAATGCGTCGCCAGCTACAACACCTCCGACGAACGCCCCCACGGACGCTACCACGCCTTCCTCGCCACCGACGGCGAAGTGACCGGCTGGTGCGGCGGCCGGCGCGACTTCCTCGGCCCCTTCGGCTCCCCCGCCGCCCCCCGCGCCCTCACCACCGGCACCCTCCCCAGCCGCGAAGCCTGCTGCGAAGAACTCGCCGGCGCCCTCGCCATCCCCGTCACCCTCCCCGCCGGCGACCACCAAACCATCACCATCATCCTCGGCTCCTTCGACACCGAGGAAGAAAAAACCCGCCTCATCCACAAAACCCTGCCCGCCCACTACCGCGCCGCCGCCTGGGAAAAACTACACACCGACAAAACCACCATGCTCGACAAAATCTGGGTGGAAACCCCCGACCCCGCCGTCAACCGCCTCATCAACATCTGGGCCAAACAACAAATCCAACTCTGCGTCGAATTTGGCCGCGACGGCGCCCGCGGCTTCCGCGACACCCTCCAAGACGCCTGGGCCATCGCCCCCTTCAACGCCCCCCTCGCCCGCGCCAAAATCATCGAAACCCTCCGCCACCAATGGGCCGACGGCCACGCCGTCCGCGGCTGGCTCCCCCTGCAACCGCACCATTACTCCGACGGCCCCGCGTGGATTGCCCCGACCATCGCCGCCTACCTGAAAGAAACCGGCGACCTTTCACTGCTAGAGGAAACCGTGCCCTACCTGGACCAAGGCCAAGCCACCGTGCTGGAACACATGCTCCTCGGCGTCCGCCACCTCAGCGGCGACCTCGGCCCCCACGGCCTCGTCCTCGCGCACGAGGGTGACTGGAACGACTCACTCAACTGGATGGGCCGCGCCGGCAAAGGCGAAAGCGTCTGGACCTCCATGGCCCTCTACCACTCCCTAAACCTCCTCGCCGAGATGAGCGACGAATTGCTGGACGACGCGTCACTGTCAGCGGAAATGCGCGCCCGCGCCGCCACAATCCGCGCCGCCATCGACACCCACGGCTGGGACGGCGCCTGGTACCTCGCCGGCTACAGCGACCTGGGCCACCCCGTCGGCTCCCACACCAACCGCGAAGGCCAAATCCACCTCAACCCCCAAACCTGGGCCATCCTCACCGGCCTCGCCACCGGCGAACGCCTGCGCCAATGCTGGCACGCCGTCGACACCATGCTAGAAAGCACCCACGGCACCCTGACCCTGGCCCCCGCCTACACCGCGCGCGACGAAAACGTCGGCCGCCTCACCATGCTCCTCCCCGGCATGTACGAAAACAGCACCCCCTACTGCCACGGCACCGCCTTCAAAATAGTCGCCGACATCCTCAGCGGCCGCGCCAACCAAGCCCTGGCCAGCTGGCACAAAGTCATGCCCGACAACCCCGCGCACCCCTCCACCACCAGCGGCTGCGAACCCTACGCCTTCACCAACCAATACCTCGGCCCCGCCAACGCCCGTGCCGGCGACAGCATCAGCGGCTGGATAACGGGCAGCGCCGGCTGGATGTTCCGCGCCGTGCAAGAATACTTCTGCGGCATTGAACCTGGTTACCACGACTGGCGCATCACCCCCCGCCTCCCCGACGCCTGGCCCACCATCACCATCCGCCGCGAACTACGCGGCCAAACGCGCCACATCGTCATCCAAAAAACCACCCCCGGCCACGCCATCACCGTGGATGGCGCTCCCGTCAACGGCGAAACCCTGCCGTATTAACAAAAAAACAATCACCTCCCTCCCCGCGCGGGGAGGGTCTTGCCGCGCGGCAAAAGTCAGTCTCGCGGGTGAAACAACATCCTGCCGCGCGGCAATGGTCTGCCTGACATGCAAGAACTCCCTTCGCCGCGCGGCAAAACCCAGTCTT
>JAISCS010000155.1 GCA_031265365.1 Verrucomicrobiales bacterium | reverse complement strand
CCCGTTCTCCCCGCCAAAAACCGCCCCATAATCTTTTTTCACTACACAGTTGCTTCTCGGAAGGGGAATTCGCTCACGCAGGGGCATGGGCGGTGGCGGGTGTTCCGGCGTCTGCGCTGTCACTGCTAACAGCGAGGAACCTTTATTCGCATAACCGTAACCTCTAATAGCTAAGTGGTGGTTTAAGTTTTTAATAAAAAGGGCTTGACATATTAGCCGCAATTTAATTAGCATGGCCTTCATATGAAAACTACTCGTTCTGTAAATTCGCCGCAAATTCAACGCCTTGCCGAAGTTGCCCTGTATTTGCAACGCAACTTTTTGGCCTTGGTCGCCGAAACGGTCCAGAAAAATGACATGTCGGTGCCTCAGTTCAACCTGCTCGGTTTCTTGGCCGGTGACGAGGCGCTGAACATGAACAAGCTGGCCTCGTTGATGAAACATACCACTCCGGCCACCACCGGATTGGTGGACCGTCTGGTGCGTTCCGACTTGGTCGAGCGTCTTTCCTCGCCAACCGACCGCCGCCAGGTGCTCGTCAAAATCACCGCCAAGGGCCAGGCGATGTTTAAGGAATTAAAAATGGAAATCGCCAAAACACTCAATGATATTGCCCAAAAACTGCCCGACGAGGATTTGGCGGCGTGGTTTAGAATTTACGAGGCCAACTACGAGTACTTCACTAGTAACAACTACCTGGGGACTTGAGGTTAGCGGTCCGCCTTTAGCACGGCGTTCATGCGCTTGTCATCAGCCCCCCAAACCTCCCGCCACGGCTTGCGCTCCTTGTACAATTCCAGGTGCCGCCGCAACAGTTCAATGCGCCCCGATTCGGGGTACAACTTGATGGCCGCGCGGATGTTTTCCTGCGCCTTGCCGAAATTTTTCATCTCCGCGTAACCCGCCGCCAGCATGTCGTAGGCGTCCGCCGACGGCTCCTCGCGCAACGCCTTGCTGGCGCAGGCCACCGCGCGCGGGCCGTCGCGCATTTCCGCGAACGGGCCGGTCGCCAAAAACCACGCCAGCGTCAGATAATCCGTCACCGACACCGGCGGGCGGGAATTGGCCTCTTTCAAATCCCGCGCGGCGACCTCATACTGGCCCAGTTTCGCCGCCACATAGGCGCGCCGAATCCACACCGTCACCGCCCCTTTATTCAAGGCCAGCGCCTTGCTGTAACACGCGAAAGCCTGCTTATAATCGTCCGCGCCTTCCGCCGCGAAACCTTTTAACACACAATCGGCAAACTGCTCCTGTTGCGCCGCTGACAGTGGCGGCAGACGGTCGGCGGCATCGGTTTCCACGCCGAGCAACGGCTCCGCGCGCTCCTTTTTTTTGAACAATTGCGCCGGCGCGGTCATGGTCAACGCCAGCGCCAGCGTCAGTCCAAGCATGAATTGATTACGCCACATATAAGTTCCTTTATAGCAAGAACCCCCCGTTAAACAAGCAACTCCACCGGCTTAATCCACGCCTCCGGGCCGAAATACTCGCGCGCTGACCGGGCCACCCGCCCGGCCTCGGCGGGCGTCGCCGTCAGCGCGAAGACCGTCGCGCCGCTGCCGCTCATCAAGCTATCCAGCACGCCGGGCTGCGCCAGCAACCACGCCTTCGCCGCGGCAATCCACAAATATTTTCCAAACACCGCCGGCTCCAAATCATTCCGCAATTTGAACTCCGACACCCCGCCGTCAGCGGCGCGGCAAGCCAGCGTCAGCGCGCCCTCCGTGCCGCGCGCCGGATGCGCCGCGTAGGTCTTGAACGCCCACGGCGTCGGCACGCCAAAGCCGGGGTTCAACAGCAAGCCGTGCCATTTCCCCGTCAGCGTGACCGGCCTGACCAGCTCGCCGCGCCCCGTGCACACCGCCGGCTTCCGGCACAGGAAAAAATTAACGTCGCTGCCCAGCGTCGCCGCCGCCTCGTCCAGTTGCCGCGCCGTCAGCGCGCAGTCCCAAAATTCATTCAACGCCATCAGCGTATGCGCCGCGTTGGAACTGCCGCCCGCCAGTCCGCCGCCGACGGGAATGTTTTTTTGCAACGTAATGCTCACCCCGCGCCGCGTCCCGCCGAGCCGCTGCACCAGCCGTGCCGCGCGCATCACCAGATTGTCCTCGCCCGCCGAAATATCGCCGCCGGTGAGCCGCAGCGACACCTCGCCGTCAGCGGCGGGGGCCAGCGTCATTTCGTCGTAAACGGCCACCGGGCACATCAGCGTTTCGAGATTGTGAAACCCGTCGGGCCGTTGGCCGACGATGCGCAGGTACAAATTAATCTTGGCGGGGCAGCGAACTGTCATGCGCGCCAATTTAGCGGCGAAAGCGGAAAAGCAAAAGCGGAAAGCGGCGCCGGTTTTATTTCAACTTTCCGCTTTCGGCTTGCCACTTTCGCCGTTATCATGACCACATGAACCCCGACCAACTCATTCTGGCCCTCGATGTCAGCGACGCCGGCGTCGCCCTCGACTGGGTGCGCCGGTTTAACCACCAAATCGGTTGTTTCAAAATCGGCCTGCAACTGTTCACCGCCCAAGGCCCCGACTTCGTCCGCGAGGTGCGCCAAACCGGCGCGCAAGTCTTCCTCGACCTCAAGCTGCACGACATTCCCAACACCGTCGCCAAAGCCGTCGAGGCCGCCTGCCAACTCGACATCCAATACCTCACCGTGCACACCCTCGGCGGGCGCGCCATGCTCACCGCCGCGCTCGCCGCCGCCGCGCCGACGCCGCGGACCATGTTGCTCGGCATCACCGTCCTCACCAGCCACGACAACGACGACCTCGACGACCTCGGCTTCGACCACACCGCCGCGGGCCAGGCGCTGTTGCTGGCGAAACTGGCCAGGTCAGCGGGGATGCGCGGGCTGGTGTGCTCGCCACGGGAAGTGACCTTGTTGCGGCAGGAACTCGGCACGGACTTCACGCTGGTCACCCCCGGCGTGCGGCCCGCCGGCGCCGCGGTCAACGACCAAAACCGCGTCACCACGCCCGCCGAGGCCATCGCCAGCGGCAGCAGCCACCTCGTCATCGGCCGCCCCATCCTCAATGCCCCGGACCCGGAGCAAGTAATCGCCGGGATTCTCAGCGGCGGCGGATAAATCAAACTCCATCCCGTTGCCCGTGGCCCCAAGCCGATTCTTCTTCCGTGAAAAGCTCTTCTGATAACGGCGATTGCGGTTCTGCATCGAGCCGTTGCAGTTCTGCATCGAGCCGTTGCAGTTCTGCATTAAGCCGTTGCAGTTCTGCATCGGGCCGTTGCAGAACCACCAAAATCGCCAAAAGAATTAAAAAATACGCTGATATTGAACGACTTATCTAGATTTAATAATTCCCCTCTCGAAGAAGGGAATTACGCTGGTGCGGGTGCGGCAGCCCTGGGAACGCGGGGCTCCCGCCCCGCTGGTGCAAATGCGGGGCAGGAGCCCCGCGTTCCCAGGGGGCGCCTTGCACGCGCACTCACTGTCATTATAACATCGGCAAACTAACCCGTCATCCTGAGCGAAGCCCCGCAAGGGCGCAGTCGAAGGACCCGCCAAGCCCTAACCAACCAGCTAACCGCAACTAACCCCGCTAACCTTGCCCAACCCAAGCCCCCCCCTAATCCTTCCACCGCCCATGCTGAAGAACAGCGGGTTCAGGACTCGGCTCCGGGTATTCATAGATATCACCCCGATAATTACGCAACACAAAACGGTCACTAGTCTTGGCGATGATATAATTCGGGTTCAACGGGATTTTCCCGCCGCCGCCGGGTCCGTCCACAACATACTGCGGAACCGCGTAACCCGTCGTGTGACCACGCAACCGGTTCATCAAATCCAGCCCCTCCTGTATCGTCGTCCGCAAATGCGCCGAGCCGCGAATGAGGTCGCATTGATACAAGTAGTACGGGCGGACGCGGCAGAGCAGCAATTTTTGGCACAACTCCGTCAGCGTCAGCGCGTCATTGTTCACGCCCTTGAGCAGGACGGATTGGTTGCCGAGCGGGATGCCGGCGTCGGCGAGGCGGGCGAGGGCCGCGCGCGTTTCCACGGTCAACTCGCGCGGGTGGTTGGTGTGAATACTGAGCCACAGCGGGTGGAATTTTTTCAGCATCGCGCACAATTCCGGCGTGACGCGCTGCGGCAGGAAAATCGGCGCGCGCGAGCCGAGGCGGACTAATTGGATGTGCGGGATGGCGCGGACGCGGGCGAGCAGGCCTTCGAGCCTGGCGTCGGACAACAACAGCGGGTCGCCGCCGCTGAACAACACATCGCGCACCTCGGTATGTCGCGCGAGGTAGCGGAAGGCCTCGTCGAAATCGGTGTCCAGTTCCTGCTCGCCGGCGCCGCTGACGATGCGGCTGCGGGTGCAGTAGCGGCAGTATGACGCGCAGCGGTCGGTGACGAGGAACAGCACGCGGTCGGGGTAGCGGTGGACGAGGCCGGGGGCCACCATGTCGCCGTCCTCGCCGCACGGGTCAGCCATCTCGTCCGGGGAGAAGGCGGACTCCTCCAGGCGCGGGACGACTTGGCGGCGGATGGGGCAGCGCTCATCGTCAGCGTCAATGAGGTTGAAGAAATGCGGCGTGATGGCCAGTGCGAGCTTGCCGCCGGTGAGGCGGATGCCGGCGCGCTCGGCGGGCGTCAGCGCCAGCCGTTGTTCAAGTTGCGCGAGCGTGACGAGGCGGTGGCGCAGTTGCCAGCGCCAGTCATTCCAGTCGGCTGGCGCGACGCCGGCCCAAGGCGGCGAGGAGGTGAATGAAATAATGCTCAAGGCGTGGCTTTCGTTTACTGGTTAAAAAATAATGGCGCGCGGCGAATTGTCAAGAAATCCGCTAAGGGATTGCGGCCCGCGAAATTGCGGCTAAACTCGGCGCATGGGCGAAAAAACTATCCGGGTGGAACTCAAGGACCGCGGCTACCCCGTGCACATCGGCGGCGGGGTGTCGGCCAAACATTTGCCGCCGCTGACGCTGAACGCGGAGGTGGCGCTGGTCGCGGACACTCACGTCGCCGCGCAACCGTGGTTCGCCCCGCTCCGCGACCGGCTCGCCGCCGGCGCCGCGAAATTCCTGCCGCTGACGGTCCCGGCGGGCGAGCCGGCCAAAAGCCTCGCCGAGTTCGCCCGCCTGTGCTCCGCCCTGGCGCGCGCGCGCATCAGCCGGCGCGGGAAAATCGTCGCCGTCGGCGGCGGCGTGGTGGGCGACCTCGCGGGCTTCGTGGCGGCGAGTTATTTGCGCGGCGTCGCCTTCATCCAGGTGCCGACCTCGCTGCTGGCGGCGGTGGACAGCAGCGTCGGCGGCAAGACCGGCGTGAACTTGCCGGAGGGCAAAAACCTGGTCGGCGCGTTCTACCAACCCGCCGCCGTGGTGATTGACCTGGATTTTTTGCCCACCCTGCCGCCGCGCGAACTGGCCGCCGGCATGGCCGAGGTGGTGAAATACGGCATCATCAGCGACCCGGAGTTTTTCGACTTGGTGAAACCCGGCGCGCCGGCGGACTTGGCGCCGGTGATTGAAAAATCCGTCGCCATCAAAGCCGGGGTCGTCGCCGACGACGAGCGCGAGTCCACGGGCCGGCGCGCCAGCCTGAATTTCGGCCACACCATCGCGCACGCCATCGAGCAAACCGCCGGCTACGGCCAGTGGCTGCACGGCGAGGCGGTGAGCGTCGGCATGATGGGCGCCGCGTGGCTCTCGCACCGTCTGCTGGGCCTGCCGCTGACCGTCACGCAAGACCTCCGCGCCGCGCTGACCGCGAACCGGCTGCCGGTCACCATCAGCGGCCTGGAGTTCGACCGGCTGGCCCCCGTCATCGCCGTGGACAAAAAATCCACCGGCCAAAAAGTGAACTGGGTCCTCTGCCCCGAGTTGGGCCGCACCGTCCAAACCACCGCGGTGCCGGAAGAATTGGTGCGCGAGGCGATTGAAGTCTGCGCCGGGCGGAAAGACATTTAACACGATACCGGCAGCGGCATTCACCCCGTCATCCCTTCACAGAAGGGGAATCGCTGACGCCGAAACCAACCCCACCGACCAGGCCCCCCGCGCGAGCGAATTCCCCTTCCGTGAAGGGGTGGCGGCGCGAGCCGCCGGGGTAGTTCAGCGTTCGTGGGGCCACGCCAAACCGGCGGCGGCCCCCTCTCCTGAGGGCGACCGCCGCTGGCCAGGGAACATCACATGCATGAGGTCTACTTGCGTCGCCGCAAGAAGAATAGTAAACCCGCCCCCACGCCGACCATGAGCCAAGTCGAGGGTTCGGGAATGGGCAGAACGCCGAGGTAGAAATTGTCAATGTTGACTGTGAGAGCCGTGCCATTCCCATTATAATCCGCATGATACCAATCACCAAAACCAAAATAATTGCCGTTATAATTGGCATCAAGCAAGGCGGTTAAAGAAGCAGTTTTACCGATATTGGTATCCGCACTGTCACCGTCGGTTTGGGTGATAGTGAAGGTGAGCGCCCATTGATTGTCGGTGTAAGTGCCCGCGAGGGAGGCATTATAAATGGCCCCAGTGCTGAGCGCTCCAAATAGAGTGCTGCGACTAATCTCGGAAAACATGGTGTTGGTCAAATTTGCGAAATTATAAATATCCACAGTGCCATCATTGCTAAGACCAACAAAAACTTGGCCATAACCATTTTCAGGATTACTGTCTCCAGCGAAGGCACTAAGTCCAATGCGATATGCTTTGCCGGATTGAGCAGTAAGCACATTGATATCAGCGGACAAATAGAAACTACCGTCATTGCGAAAGTTCGTGCCCGCATTGGCATACCATGAGGTTTTGTTATTACCACTACTACCGTTCTTAGTGACGATTTGGAAAGCATTGTCTGAGACCCCGGTGACTACGGAATAAGTTAGCGTAGAACCACCATATATGTCGGTTTTGCGTGGGTTGGCAAACGTACCGGTGCCGCTGGGAGTAGTAGGCACACCCTCGCCAAGCGTCCAGTCCTCGAAATCGTACTGGTATGGCTCGGTAAGCGTAACCGCCGCACTGAGATTATTGGCTGCAATAACGCACGCGCCGACTATGGCGCCCATTAATATTTAATGCGGAGTTTTTTTACCCAAAAAGAATATTCTTGCGCTTCCACTGACCACCAATACAATGCCCGTCTCATGACCTCAACCTACACAGCCATCGTCAAACAAGATGGCACATGGTGGATTGGCTGGGTGGAAGAAGTTCCCGGCGTCAATGCCCAAGAGCGCACCAAATCCGCCCTCCTCGCCTCCCTGCGCCAAATCCTTGCCGAAGCGCTTGAATTCAACCGCCGCGAAGCCCGCCAAGCCGCCGCGCACGACTATTCCGAGGAGTTGATTACCGCATGAAGCGGCGTGAATTTTTGCGCCACTTGCACCATAGCCAATGTGTCTTGCTCAGAGAAGGCGGTAATCACTCATGGTGGTGTAACCTCCACACCAACCACCGTTCTGCCGTCCCACGTCATCAGGAAATCAACGATTATCTGGTCAAAAAAATATGCAAAGATTTGGACATTCCCCTACCATAATGCAGCGTCGCTGACAGTGACGGCTTTGGTGTTGCCACGAAATGGGAAACGGACAGCATAGTGGTTGGATTTATGAAAATATTCGCGTTGATTGGCATGTTGGCGGGCGGTTTGGCGGCGGATGGGTTTGCGCGCGCGACGTATAATCCTGATATGACGACGCTGATGATGAAGTCGGCATTGGTGCTGGCGGGCAAAGTCAAATCCGTTGAACCGTCCGGTTTAACCGTCGAGTTGACGTATCCAACGTGGACGGGTGTGGTGTTCGAGTGGTTGAAAGTCGAGGTCGAGGTGTTGGAGCCAATCAAGGGCGCGGTGAAAAAAGGCGATACCGTGCGGACGTTGATGCTGAACACCGAGGCGAATATTAACATGGCTCCCGGCATGGTGAAACCCAAGGTCGGGCAAAATTATTTGCTGTGCCTGTTGCCGACGGAATTTGAAAAGGTTTACGCGCCGCTGACCGCGCCGTTTGACGACGACAACGCGGTGTTCATTTTAGACCCGACGTATTGGCGGTATAACCCCAAAAATTACGACAAAAAATATTTTGCCGAGCGCTACGGCGCGATATTACCACTGATGGATGAACAAGGAAAACTCACCGTCAGCGGCGTGAAAAAATTTCGCAAACAATACCAAGCTGAAATCGCCACGCCCGCGCTGAAGAACGACCTTGTTTATTTGCGTTGGAAAAAAGAAACCAACGCCGGCGGCTGGCAATGGAATGCGCCTGTTAAGTCAAAGGGTTCCTCGCTGTTAGAATAATGAAATCGCTAACGCCGGAACACGAATTCCCCTCGTGTGGAATTCCCCTCTCGCAGAGGGGTGGCGCGGAGCGACGGGGTGTTTCAGCGTTAATCGGGAAACCACCAAAACCAAACGCTGAAACACCCCGTCCGCTGGCGCGTCCACCCCTCTACGAGAGGGGAATTTGCTCACGCGAGGGAACCAAGTAATTTCCGCATCCCCAGCGTCTCCCCGGCAAATTCCACTTCCAATTCATCGCCGGCGCGGATGATGTGCTCGGCGGAAACATCGCCGCTGACGATGACCACCCGCAACGCGCCGTCAGCGGCGCGCTCCACTTGCAGGTCAAAGGTGTGGCCGAACGCGTTGAGGTTCCGCAACGCGGCGCGCGGCCACGTCACCGGCAGCGACGGCTTCAGCCAAAACGCGCGCAGACCCGCCGGGCGCAGGCCGAGCAAGCCCTCGGTGAAGACCCTGACGTACAACGCGCTCTCGGCGGCGAGGTGGCATTGCGCGGCCTCGACTTGCGTCGGGCTTTGCGCCTCGACCGCATAGGGCACGTGGTCGCCGAGCAAGCGCCGCGCGGTGAACGCCCGCAAATAGCCCAGCGCCAAGTCCGCCGCGCCCGCGTAAAAAATCCCGCGCAACGCGTACAACGTGGCGCGGTCCCAAAAGTCCGCCTGGTTCGACGCGCTCAGCACGCCGTCCGCCGTCCATAACTTCGGCGAAACGAGGGCGCTGATGGTGGCGTCCTTCCGCGCGAACAAACCGACCGTCAGCGGGCTGCAAATCCACGCGCGCAACACCGTGTTCTCGCGGTAATAACGATACGTGGCAAAACCCTCAACCTCAGCGCCGAAGAATTGTTCAATCGCGCGCCGCAATTCCTCCGCCCGCCGCGCATACTCGTCGCTGACGGTCACCGGCCGGCCCAAATCCCGCGCCAGCGCCGCCGCCGACCGCAGGGCGTCATACACCAGCACGCTGGTGTGCAAGTTGGCATCGCCGGCGGGCAGGCGGCCCTCCAACTCGTCGCTGTCGGACGCGACCACCCCGTCAGCGTTGACCTTGCGGCGGCAATATTCCAGGCACCACTCCAAGAACGGCCACCACTGTTCCGCCACCGCGCGGTCGCCGAGCGTCAGCGCGTAGCGACCGAGGCCGTAGGCGAGCATCGCCGTGTCGCCACGGTCGCCGGCGCTCGACCAAATATCATCCCCCTCGGCGATGACCGACGACGGCACACTGCGCCACTCGCTGTTACTGAACTTGGCGAACATGCGGAAAGCGTTTTCCGTCGCCTCCCGCCCCGGCGCGTAATTCAAGCCGGCGAAAAACGGCGCGGCGTACTCGATTTGGTCGTTCGCCCAAACCGCCGCGTAATAACGCCCCCGGCACGGCACCGAAGTCTCCGTCCCCAACCCGCCGCCCGGCGCGTGCATCAATCCGCCCTTGGTGGCGAAAATACTCTCCGCCGCGTGAAATTTGGCGAGCGCGAACATCTCGTTCACCGCCGCGTCGGGCGTCTCCAGCGCCAGCGTGCCGCGCAACGTTGTCTGCAACGCGCGGCGTTTCCGCAACTCGGCGCCCGCGTCAATCACCGGCGCCGGCTCCCCGGCGCGGCGTCCACTGATGATGAACGCGGCGGTCATGCTTTCACCCGCTGACAGGGAGAACTCCCCCGCGCCGTCGGGCGCCGCGGACAAGGTGTACGCGCCATACACGCCCAGCGCCGCGTCGGTTTCTTCGGTGAAATTGTTAGACGCGACCCGCACCGTCAGCGGGCGCCCGGCGCGGTTGGTGATAGTGTAACGCTCAATCACCGCCGGCTGACGGTCAGCGGGAAAAATCTCGCGGCGAATGGCGAGGCCCTCCGGCGTCTCGGTGTCGAGCGTCAGCGTCCCGTCGAAACGCGCGCGGACGAGCTTTTCCCACAGCACCAAATTGCCGTCCACCGCCAGCCGCAACACCGCGCCCTCATTATAAGAACGAGCAAGGGAAGCGTGCGTATCGTTCGGGAAAAAGCGCAGCGCCGGCCAGATAACATCCTTCCGCAACACCAGCAACCCGTTCGCCCGCGCGCCGTAATGCACGACCGCGGCGACCTTGAATCCGCACAACTCCACGCGGTCAACGTGGGGAAGGCCTGCGTCATTGGTAACACACCAGTCAATGCCACCGTCAGCGGCCAGTTGCCAGCGGTTGCGGGGCGGGAGATTTGTCTGCATAACGGCGAATATGCTGGCGACTCGCATGATTTTGGAAAGATATTTATTTCCAACCGGTGAAGTTTCGCGCGGAGCCGCGGAGACGTGGAACTAATCAACTATAAATAAAAAAAACTCCGCATCTCCGCGGCTCCGCGCGAACCACAAATTTGCCAGCCCACTTGACGCGCCAAGCGTTTCCCCTTATGTTATCAGGCGAAAGGAAAACCCCGCGCCCGCCCACCGCGCCATGAAAAAATTCTGCATCACCGGCGGCATCGCTTGCGGCAAAAGCACCGTGGCCGACCAACTGGCCGCGGACGGCTGGCCCATCATTGACACCGACCTCATCGCGCGCGAGCAATTGGCGCCGGACACGGAGGGTTATAAAAAAGTTGTTGACGCCTTCGGCGAATTCATCTTAAATGACCAGCGTCAGGTTGACCGGAGCTTGCTAGGTTTGGTTGTATTTTCCGACGTAAGCAAAAGGTCAACATTGAACTCGATACTTCACCCGCTCATTCGCGCCGCGTCCAGCCAGCGTTTAGCCGAATTTACGCTGGAGTGCAGGGATGTGCGGAGGATTGTGTTCATAGTCCCTCTGCTGTATGAGGTAGGATGGGAGGTCGAGTTCGATTCTGTGGCGTGTATCGCGTCACCGGCTGCGGCGCAACTGGCGCGGTTGCGTGTCCGCGGTCTGGACGCCACGGCGGCGCGGCAACGGCTCGCCGCCCAGTGGCCGACGGAGGAGAAAATCAAGCGCAGCCAGATTGTGTTATGGAACAATGGCAGTCTGGCGTTGCTCAACCGGCAAGTGGAATTGCTGAAAACATCATGGCTAAGTTTATAGAAGAACCGACGAAAGGAAAATTTATGGCTAACGAAGAATACACCCCCGCGCCGGCGAGCGATGCCGCTCCCGCGCCGCAACCGGCCCCGGCCTCCGCGCCGCTGCCCAGTCACGAAACCTCGCCGCGCGACCCCGACAGCCGCCCGTGCCCGCCCGGCCGCCCGCGCCGCAACTTCCAGCAGCGCGGCCACGGCAAGGGTAATTTCCGCCGCTTTAACAAAAACCGGCCCAACGGTGACGGCCCACCGCAGGGTCTGCCCGCTTATGACGCGGAGGAGGATGGCTCGGCCACGGATTCAGTGCCGCCGCATGAGGCCCCGCCCACCCCGCCCGAACTGGACGCCAACGGCGAGCCGATTCCGGTGGAAGAATTACCGCCGGGCTTGGAGTTGCACCTCGGCGATTTGCAGAAGAAAAACTTGCAGGAACTCACCGAGATGGCGCTGGAGTTCAAGATTGACAACATCGGCCAGCTCCGCAAGCACGAGTTGATTTTCAAAATCCTGCGCCGCAACGCCTATCGCAAGGGCCGGATGTTCGGCGAGGGCGTGCTGGAAATTCTGCCGGATGCCTACGGCTTCCTGCGCTGGCCCATTCACAACTACACCCCGTGCCCGGAAGACATCTATGTCTCCCCCTCGCAAATCCGCAAGTATGGCCTGAAGAAAGGCGACCGGGTCGGCGGCGAGTTGCGCGCGCCGCGTGACAAGGAACGGTATTTCGCGCTCGTCTCTGTGGACAAGCTCGAAGGCGACTCGCCGGAGCACGCGAAGAGCGTCGTCCACTTCGACAACCTCACGCCGTTGTTTCCCAACCGCCGCATCCGGCTTGAGACGGACAAGCTGGGCGCCAAGCCCGACCTCGCCATGCGCGCGATGGACCTCATCTCGCCCATCGGCTTCGGCCAGCGCGGCGTCATCATGGCCCCCCCGCGCACCGGCAAGACCGTGCTGATGCAGAAGGTCGCCAACGCCATCAGCGCCAGCCACCCGGACGCCTACTTGATTGTGTTGCTGATTGACGAGCGGCCGGAGGAAGTCACCGACATGAAGCGCTCCGTGCGCGGCGAGGTCATCAGCAGCACCTTCGACGAACCGCCGGAACGCCACGTGCAAGTCGCCGAGATGGTCATCGAGCGCGCCAAGCGCCTGGCCGAGCGCAAGGTCGACGTCATCATCCTGCTCGACAGCATCACCCGCCTCGCCCGCGCCTACAACACGCTGCAACCGCACAGCGGCAAAATCCTCTCCGGCGGCGTGGACGCCAACGCGTTGCACAAACCCCGCCGCTTCTTCGCCGCCGCGCGCAACCTGGAGGAAGGCGGCAGCCTGACCATCCTCGCCACCGCGCTCATCGAGACCGGCAGCAAGATGGACGAGGTGATTTTCGAGGAGTTCAAGGGCACCGGCAACATGGAAATCAACCTCGACCGCGCCTTGTCCGACAAGCGGATTTACCCCGCCGTCAACATCGCCAAATCCGGCACGCGCAAGGAGGAACTGTTATATCATCCTGAGGAAATGCCGCGCATCCACGCGCTCCGCCGGGCGCTCAGTTCGCTGCCGGCGACGGACGCGATGGAGTTGTTGCTCGACCGCCTGAAGAAGACCAAGAGCAACGCCGAGTTCCTGATGGCGATGAATTTGAAAGAATAAGAACTTTGGGGTTCGCGCAAAGACGCCAAGCCGCCAAGTTTCTTTAATTAAATATAACTTGGCGGCTTGGCGTCTTTGCGCGAGATTCAATTCTTTTGCCGCTACTCCCATGGCTGCTTGGTCTTGATGGTCCAGACATTGCACAACTCGCGCGGGAAATCACTCAAGAAACGCGACGGCTTTTGCCACGTCTCGCCGTAGTTGGCGTTGCTGCGGATTTGCGGGTAGAGCAAATATAACTCCTGTTGCGCCCGTGTCACCGCCACGTAGAACAACCGCCGCTCCTCTTCCTCACCGTCGGCGTTCTCGACCGCGCGGTTGCTGGGGAACAGCCCGTCGCACAACATAATGACAAAGACCGCCTTCCACTCCAGCCCCTTCGCCTGATGAATGGAACTGAGCTTCAGCGCCTCGTGGTCGGCGTATGACACGCCCTTCCCCTGTTCCGCCTCCAAGTTCGTCATCAACGACAACTGCGCGAGAAACTCCGCCGTATCCTTGAACCCGTTGGCGAATTGAATCAGCTGGTGCAAATCCTCCATGCGGTTGCTGTAATTGGCGAAGCGTTCCTTGAGGAAATCCTCATACACCGCGTCGAGGACCAGCTGAAGCTGGTGGCCGGGCGTGGCGGTGTCGCGTTGCTCCAAAAGCTGACGGTGCGTCTCGCCCCATTGCCGCCACGACTTTTCCGCCTTCGCGGGAACCTTCACCCGCTCCCACGCCGCGCCGCTGGCGATGGCTTCCCACGCCTTGCGCGCCGTCTTGCCGCCGACGCCGGGGAGCATGGTGGCGATGCGTTTGAAGGACACCTCGTCGCTGGGGTTCAGCGCGAAACGCACATACGCCGCGAGGTCCTTGATATGCGCCTGCTCGAAGAAGCGCAGCCCCGACGTGATTTGAAACGGGATGTTGCGCCGCGTCAGTTCCATCTGCAACTCCATCGAATGAAAGTGCGAGCGGTACAGCACAGCGATGTCGCCCAGCTCCAGCCCCTCCTCGCGCAACTCCAGCACGCGCTGCGCCACGAACTGCGCCTGCCGGTACGAATCCTCAAGCGAGACCAGCGCCGGCTTCACCCCGCTGCCCTTCACCGCGCGCAATTCCTTCGGAAACTGCCGCGTGTTCTGGCTGATGGTGACGTTGGCGAGGTCGAGGATTTCCGGCGTGCTGCGGTAGTTGGTCTCGATGCGAATGATTTGCGTGCCCGGATGGCGGTCAGGGAACGACATGATGTTTTCAAAGTTCGCCCCGCGCCACGAGTAAATGCTCTGCGCGTCATCGCCGACCACCATCACTTGATGATGTCCAGCCGCGAGCAAGTCAATCAAGTCCGCCTGAATCTTGTTCGTGTCCTGATACTCATCCACGAGGATATGCTGAAACTTGCGCTGGTACGACGCGAGCAAGTCAGGGTGCGTCTTGAGCAACCGCACCGTCAGCGTCAGCAAATCGTCATAATCCACCCCGCCGGTCGCCCGCTTGCGCGCGACGTAGGCGCCGGCGAGGGCGTTGATTGGCCCGACGTGCTCGGCGAAATACGGGTAGTGCGACTCCAGCACCTGCCCCACACTCCGCTCCGTGTTGGCCGCAAGGCTGTAAATGTCCAACAACACCTCGGCCTTGGGAAACTTCTTGTCCTTCGGGTCAACGGCGGATTCCGCCAGGCACGCGCCGACCAACTCCTTGCTATCGTCGCGGTCGAGAATATTAAAATTGGGCGCCAGCCCGAGCAAATCCGCGTGCCGCCGGATGAGCCGGTGCCCGACGTGGTGGAACGTCCCGCCCCACAACCGCGACATATCATGCGGCAGCAACTCCCCCACGCGGCGCAACATTTCCTTCGCGGCCTTGTTCGTGAACGTCAGCAGCAGGATGTTCTCCGGCGCGACGCCGTGCTCGACGAGGAACGCCACGCGGTAAGTCAGCGTCCGCGTCTTCCCGCTGCCCGCGCCGGCGATGACCAACAGCGGGCCGGGCCGGGCGCTGACGGCGGCATATTGCTCCACGTTGAGCAGGGTTTGGTAATCAATCAACGGCGCTCCGTGCGGGCCGGTGTTCAACGTGTAATCGACAGACATTCTTTAAGCTCCACTTTGTTATCGTACAAGGCCTTGCCGACGATGACGCCATACAAGCCGCCGAGGTCGTTCAACGCGCGAATATCCGCCAGCGACGACACCCCGCCCGAAGCCGTCAACCGCGCGCGCGTGGCCGCGAGCATGGCGCGTTGCGCGGCCAAATTCGGGCCGGTAAACATCCCGTCGGTGCCAATGTCGGTGTAAATAATATGGCCCGCGCCGGCGTCCACGACCGCCCTGGCCAAATCCAGCGCGTCCCACTCCGAGACCGTGACCCACCCGCGCGTCGCCACCCGGCCATCCCTGGCGTCAATCCCCACCGCGATGCGCTCGGCGCCGAATTCCCGCACCGCCTCCGCGATGAACGCCAGCGACTCACACGCCCTGCTCCCGATGACCGCGCGCCGCACCCCCGCCTCAAAAGTCGCCGCCAGCGCCGCCAAATCACGCACCCCCCCGCCCAGTTCGCACGGCACGCTGACACTGGCGCAAAGCTCCCGCACCACCGCGAGATTCCGCTGCTCCCCGCTAAACGCCGCGTCCAAATCCACCAAGTGCAACCACTCCGCCCCATCCCCCGCCCAGCGCCGCGCGAACGCCACCGGGTCATCACTATAAACCGTCTTGCGCTCCACCCGCCCCTGCTCCAAGCGCACCACCTGACCGTCCATCAAATCAATCGCCGGAAGAATAATCATGCGGGGGATGTTAGGGTAAAAAGCAGAAAGCGGAAAGTAGAAAGCAGAAAAATTCCCCTTCCGTGAAGGGGTGGCCGCGCCAGCGGACGGGGTAGTTCAGCGTTAGAGAAAATTGGAAAACAGAAATTATTTCAGCTTTCGGCTTTTCCAACTTATTTTCCTTTGCCTTGCCCGCTGGCGCAGTGTAGATTTCCCCCCGTGAATTCCCAAATATTGGACGTGGCGTACGTGGCCTCGCTGGCGCGTATCGAATTGAGCAAGGAGGAGCAATCGCTGTTCCAGTCGCAATTGGGCCAAGTGCTCGAATACGCGCAGGAGTTGCAGGCGGTGGACCTCTCCGCCGTGCCGGATACGCCGGTGGACCCTAATTTGCCGACCAACGTGCTCCGCCCCGACACCGTGCGCCCCTCACTCACAGCGGCAGACGCCCTCCGCAACGCCCCCCAACAAGCCAACCACCTCTTCATCATGCCGAAAATCGTCGAATGAAACTCCACACCCTCACCATCAAGGCCCTGCGCGCGCGCCTCGCCGCCAAGGACATCACCCCTGCGGAACTCGTCAACGACCTGCTCCAACGCATCGCCGCCATCGACCCGCAAATCCACGGCTACCTGCGCCTAAACCCCGCCGACGCCCTCCGCCAAGCCGCCACCGCCGACATATCCCTGCCCCTCGGCGGCATCCCCATCGCCATCAAAGACAACATCGCCGTCCGCGGCGAAGGCTGCACCTGCGCCTCGCGCCTGCTGGAACACTACACCTCCCCGTTCGACGCCACCGTCATCCGCAAACTCAAAGCCGTCGGCGCCATCCTGCTGGGCCGCGCCAACATGGACGAATTCGCGATGGGTTCGTCCACGGAATACTCCGCCTTCGGCCGCACCCGCAACCCGTGGGACTTCGCCCGCATCCCCGGCGGCAGCAGCGGCGGCTCGGCGGCCGTCGTCGCCGCCGACGAAGCCATCGCCGCCCTCGGCACCGACACCGGCGGCTCGATTCGCCAGCCCGCGGCGTTTTGCGGCTGCGTCGGGCTGAAGCCGACCTACGGCCGCGTGTCCCGTTACGGCGCGGTGGCCTTCGCCTCCTCGCTCGACCAAATCGGGCCGCTCACCAAGACCGTCGCGGACGCGGCCCTGTTGCTCAACATCATCAGCGGCTACGACGAACTGGAAAACACCAGCCGCCCCGTCCCCGTCCCCGACTTCACCGCCACACTGTCAGCGGGCATCAAAGGTCTGCGCGTCGGCATCCCCAAGGAATATTTCATCGACGGCATGGACGCCGAGGTGCTGGCGGCGGTGCGCGCGGCAATGGCCTGGTACGCGGCCAACGGCGCGGAGCTGGTGGACATCTCCCTGCCGAACACGGAGCACGCGATTTCGGTGTACTATATCGTGGCCACGGCGGAAGCCTCCGCCAACCTGGCCCGCTTCGACGGCGTGCGCTACGGCCGCCGCTCCCCCGACGGCACCGACGCCGTCAACACCTACAGCAAAACGCGCGCCCAAGGCTTCGGCTCGGAAGTAAAACGCCGCGTCATCCTCGGCACCTACGTCCTCAGCAGCGGCTACTACGACGCCTACTACCACCGCGCCCAAAAAGTCCGTCAACTACTCCGGCGCGACTTCACCGAAGCCTTCAAACAATGCGACGTCATCCTCACCCCCACCTCACCCACGCCGGCGTTCAAAGCGGGCGAGAAAAGCGACCCCCTATCCATGTACCTGGCCGACATCTTCACCATCGCCGTCAACCTGGCCGAAGTCTGCGGCATCTCCCTCCCCTGCGGCTTCACCGCGAACTCCCTGCCGATAGGTCTGCAACTCATCGGCCCGCACTTCGGCGAAGCGCGTCTGCTCGCCGCCGCCCACGCCTATGAACGGGCGCACGAGTGGGCCAAGCGCAGGCCGGGCTTTGATTAACTCAAAACTCAAAGTTCAAAAGTCAAAACCACAAGGCAAAATTCAAAACGCGCTGGCGCTGATTTGCGGATTGCCAGTTAGCGCCAGCGCGTTTTGAATTTTGCCTTGTGGTTTTGACTTTTGAGCTTTGAGTTTTGAGTTAAACTCCCCCCATGCCCTCCCTCACCCACCGTCTGCAAACCATCTACGGCCCCGCCGCCGCCCCCGCCATCGCCGCCGACATCCACCAACTCATCACCCAATACACCGGCCGCATCCCCCCGCGCCCCGCCGGCTGGTCCCAGCACGACGCCCTCCTCATCACCTACGCCGACACCCTGCTCGGCCCCGCCGGCACCCCCCCGCTGGCCGCATTGCACCAATTCCTGCATCGCCACTGCCGGCGGACCCTCTCCTTCATCCACCTCCTGCCCTTCTACCCATTCACCAGCGACGACGGCTTCTCCGTCACCGACTTCCGCCAAGTGCGCCCCGACCTCGGCGGCTGGGACGACATCGCCCGCCTCGCCGCCGACTACCGGCTGGTCTTCGACGCCGTCATCAACCACGTCTCCGAACACAGCCACTACATGAACCAATACCGCGCCGGCAACCCGGCCTACACGGACTTCTTCATCGCCCTCGACCCCGCCACCGACACCTCCTCCGTCCTCCGCACCCGCAACCTGCCCCTGCTCCACGACTACCCCACCGCCGCCGGCACCCGCTGGCTCTGGACCACCTTCTCCCGCGACCAACTCGACCTCAACTACCGCAACCCCCGCGTCCTGTTGGAAATCCTCGACGTCCTCCTCGGCTACGCCGCGCGCGGCGCCGACATGGTGCGCCTCGACGCCATCCCCTACCTCTGGAAAGAACTCGGCACCACCTGCGCCCACCTCCCGCAAACCCACGAACTCATCAAACTCATCCGCGACGTGTACGACCGCGCCGCCCCCCACACGCTGTTGCTCACCGAAACCAATGTCCCCCACCGCGAAAACATCAACTACTTCGGCACCGCCGGTGACGAGGCGCAAATGATTTACAACTTCACCCTGCCCCCGCTCATCGTCTGGTCACTCCACCAGGGCAACGCCACCACCCTCAGCGCCTGGGCGCGCGGCCTCGAATTTATCAGCCCCCGCGCCACCTACCTCAACATCACCGCCACCCACGACGGCATCGGCATGAGACCGACCGAGGGCATCCTCACCGAGCCGGAGCGCGCCGAGTTGGTGCAACTGGCCTACGACCGCGGCGGCGACATGACCGGCAAGCGCAACAGCGACGGCACCATCTCCCCCTACGAGTTAAACCTATCCTACTTCGACGCCATCAACGACCCGCGCGCCGCCGAGCCGCTTGACCTGCAAGTCCAACGCTTCCTATTATCGCAAGCCATTCCACTGGCCCTCATCGGCATCCCCGGCATCTACATCCACAGCTTGCTCGGCACCCGCAACGACCACGCCGGCGTCCGGCGCACCGGTCGCGCCCGCAGCATCAACCGCGCCCAACTCACCCTCGGCGAACTGGAACCGGAACTTGCCGACCATGACACCCTGCGCGCCCGCGTCTTCCACGGCTACCAGCGTCTACTGACCATTCGCGCCCAAGAAAGCGCCTTCCACCCCGACGCCCGGCAAGAAATCCCCGACCTAGGCCCCGCCATCTTCGCCGTCCGCCGCTGGAACCCCGCCGACGGTCACCAACTCCTCGCCCTGCACAACGTCAGCGCCGCGCCGGTTGAAGTCCCCCTACCCACCCCCGGCGAGGACCTACTCGCCGCCCGCCGCACCCACACCGCCCACGTCACCCTACACCCCTATCAAGTGATGTGGCTAACCTCCGTGACATAAACTATAGCAGTTCCTCATAACCTTGGCAGACTATCCCGTCATCCTGAGCGTAGCGCCGCAGGTGCGCGTCACCCTGAGCGGAGCCGAAGGGCGAAGGAGCGGTGTAGTGCACGGCAGCGGATTGATTGCCGCCAGCCGGTTAGTCAGCACTTAGTCGTTCCTTCGCCCTTCGGCTCCGCTCAGGGTGACGCGGTACTCGGCCAAGGTTATGATGAATTACCATAAGTCCTTAATCGCTCTGAATCACTCCTTACTCGCCGCGAATAAGCGCTTACTTGCCACGGATAAGCGCTTACTCGCCGCGAATAAGAACTTAATCAACCCCACCATGCAACCCGGCCCGGAGCGACATCCGCCGCGTCTTCATCAGCTAACCCGTTACACGTTTGATAATTCCCCGCTCGTAGAGGGGTGGCGGCGCCAGTCGATGGAGTGTTTCAGCGTTCGTCGCTCTTTCCGCTGAAACGCTGAACTACCCCGTCGGCTTACGCCGCCACCCCTTGTCTGTTGCCGCTGTGTATAATCGCGCTCGATTGCCATGAGTGTGGCCGTTAACCAAGGAGCCTGTGCGCCGGCCGGCGCACAGGCTCGGCGGCGGCGAGTTCGTCCACCCCGGGTGCTTGAAGCACGCCGTGAAGCCGGAACCCCGCCGCCGTTGGTTTTAACTTGCACAGTTGCCGGAACGACGGATTTATCCGCCAGTTCGCAGTAACAAGGAGAAGTATGACCGAACCATTGCATAATTTGCCAGGAGCCGCCGCCAGTTCGCCAAGACCGACCGCCGTGACGCCCAACTGTTGGTCGACTTCGCCGGCGCGCTGACGCCGCCGCCCACCCACGCCCCGGATACGGTGCGCGAGCAGTTGCGCGAACTCCACACCCGTCGCGCCCAACTCGTCGCCATGCGCGCCGACGAACTCAAGTGCCAGGAGCAACCCGGCCTCGGCAAGGTCGCCGCCGCCTCGTTGCGCCGTACCAGCGCCGGCCTGACCCGTGAAATCACCAAACTCGAAGTCGCCGCCGACCAACTCGTCGACCAGTCCCCGGCACTGCACCATTTCCGTGCCGTGCTCCTGACCACCCAGGGCGTCGGGGCACTCACCGCCACCGCCGCCACCCTCCCGGAACTCGGCCAAGTCTCCCGCCAGCGCATTGCCAGTCTCGCCGGGCTGGCGCCCTTTGTCTATCACAGCGGCCAGTACAAAGGGCAAGCCCACATCCGCGGCGGGCGGCTGGCGGTGCGCCAGGCCCTCTACATGGCGGCCCTCTCCGCCATGCGGTGCAACCCCAGCCTCAAGCCCTTTGCCCAGCGCCTGACCGCCCGCGGCAAGCCCTGCCATGTCGTCATCACCGCCGTCATGCGTAAGCTCCTCAGGCACCTCAATGCCGACCTCCACCGCCACCCCTTTGTCCCTCTCAAAACCACTCAATAATCTTTTTCACAACACAGTTGCTTCACGGAAGGGGAATTAATATGTGGCCACCACACGCCGTTGCAATCCCACGGTACATGGGATGGAACCGAAAAAATTTACCCGTTCGTCACATAATCGTAACATTCATGGTTCAACATGATTCCCGTGACTGGCCCCATCAAACGTCTCGACCAGCGACCTATGACGGAGTCGTTATTGGCGCGTAATCAGTGGCGATTCCTCGGATTGAACGCGGATGGGGGCATTAAATATTTTTTCGCCAGCAGCGCGTGGACGGCCATCATTGTGCTGGGGCTCATCACGTTTTCGCTGTTCCGCGAGGGGTTGGGGTTTTTCCCGCAGCATTATCGTAATTTGGAGATTTACCGGCTGGCGGGGCTGGAGTT
>JAISCS010000145.1 GCA_031265365.1 Verrucomicrobiales bacterium | reverse complement strand
ATTGCCGAATTGCCGAATTGCCGAATTGCCGAATTGCCGAATTGCCGAATTGCCGAATTGCCGAATTGCCGAATTGCCGAATTGCCGAATTGCCGAAGTATATTTTCGTGTTCATGTGGCGATGTTAATGCTGACAAGCATGGCTGTCAAATAATTTTTTTTTGAGGTTCGCGCGGAGACGCGGAGACGCAGAGTTTTTTTAGTTGTAACTAGTCCTCCGCGTCTCCGCGTCTCTGCGCGAGGTCGGGGTTTTGGCTGAAAACAGAAATAATTTCAGCTTTCGGCTTTCGGCTTTCCAATTTCCGGTAACGCTGAACTACCCCGTCGCTCCGCGCCACCCCTTCACGGAAGGGGAATTATGCTGCGCTTACCTCACGCCACTGCCATTCCTCTGTTCACGGGATAGAACCATATTTTTTTATTTTTGAGGCCACGGAAAATCACGAGAAATATTTAATGGTTCTATCCTGTAGACAGTGGAATTGGCTTGATTCCATTGATAAGGGGATAGAACCTTGTATCAGTTATGAAATTCATTTCATGGAACGTCAACGGCATCCGCGCGTGCCGGAAAAAAGGGTTTGAACCGTTCGTCGGGCGGGAAGACCCCGAGGTGCTGTGCTTGCAGGAAGTCAAGGCGGAGCGGCACGAGGCGGACTTGCATTTGCACGATAATTACCATGTCTGTTGGTCCAGCGCGGAGAAGAAGGGCTATTCCGGCACCGCCGTTTTTTCCAAGGCCGCGCCGCTGACGGTGACTTACGGTCTCGGCGACGCTGCGCATGACCGGGAGGGACGCGTCATCACGCTGGAGTTTGGCGATTATTTTTTGGTCAATGTGTACACGCCCAATTCCAAGGACGGGCTGGAACGCCTACCCTATCGCTACCAAGTTTGGGATGTGTTGTTTTTGCAATATCTGAAGAAACTGGAGCGGCGCAAGCCGGTCATTTGTTGCGGCGACCTGAATGTGGCGCACCGGGATATTGACCTGGCGCGGCCCGCTGAGAATCACCACAGCGCCGGCTTCACCGACGAGGAGCGCGAGGGGTTTGGCAATTTGCTCAAGGCCGGTTTCATTGACACCTTCCGCGAGTTTGAGCAAGGCGGTGGGCATTACACGTGGTGGAGTTACCGCATGAGCGCGCGCGCGCGGAATGTCGGGTGGAGAATTGATTACTGGCTGATTTCCCCAAGCCTCCGCCCGCGCCTCAAGCGCGCGTGGATTATGCCCGAAGTCGAGGGTTCCGACCATTGTCCAGTGGGGATGGAACTGGCGTGAGTCGCCGATGGTGAGCGTCAGCGCAGCGTCCGCAGCCAGACCATCAGCGCCACCACGGCTAACACGAACAGCCAACACACGACCATGCGCGCCCAATGCAGCCACTTGGGGTCGGGCTGGAAATCGTCGTCGAAATTTTTCAGGAACTCCGCGTCACCGTCAGCGGGCGGCAAGTCCGCATCCGGCGCCCGCGCCGGCAGCCGCGGTGGTTGCTTGAAATTACGCCGGCAGCGCACGGTTACGTGGCAGCCAAGTTTTTCCCCGAGCCGGTCCACCGCCTTGATGAAATCCGCCGCCTCCGCCGCCGGCACCATCGCCTGCCGCGCATGGTAATAATAGGTCATCCGCAGCGACTTCCCGCCCGTCCAGCGCGATGACCATTGCATCAGCGTGCCGCTGTCAAACCATTGGCTGTCGGCGGGGAACCGCCGCTCTTTCAGGAACCCGCTGCCGGCCAGCTTGCCTTGCACCAGCACCGCGTGGGTGAGCCGCAGTGGGTGTCGCGGCAAAAAACCAGCACGCCGCGGCGTCGACGGCGGGCGCGAGACAAAGCGCCACAGCCAGCGCGAGCCATAATTGAAGCCGCGCGCGCTGCCAAACATATCGCTGGTGATGACCGCGCCCCACTCCGTCATTTCGTGGGCGATGCAGACGGTGAGCCGGTTGGCGTCGCGGTCGTCGGTCACCATTGGCAGCCGCGACGGGCGGATGTCGGGGAAAAATTGCCGCAACGCCTCGGCGTCATGGTCAGCGAAGCCGCGCCGCCCCGCCCGCGCCAACTCGGCGCGCAACGTGTTGGCCTCGCCACCGCTGACGGTGACGCGCATGAACATTTGCGAGACACCGCCCGTGGAATCAAGCGTGAATTTTTCGCTGATGCTGACGCTGTCCGCCGCCTCGTCGGCGGGCGGGATGGCCAGCAGGCCGCTGACGTTGTCGCCGACGGACAGCCCTTGACCGTAGTCCGGCAGACTTTGCGAAAAAATCCCGCCGCCGGCGAACGTGTCCGCCGGGTCGACGAACCCGCGCCGACCGCCGACGCTGAAGGTGACGATGGCATGGTCGAACGCGGCGGGCGTCGGCAGCATCCGCGCGACCGCGCCGCGCCACTGCGTGTGCACCAGCAGCGGGCCGGCCGCGACGCCGATGGCGCGCAGCAGCACCGCAAGCAGCAGGCTCTTGTCCTTGCAATCGCCGAAGCGCCGCGCCAGCACCGCGTCCGGCGCGGATGGCACCCAGCTCCCGCGGCCCATTTCCAAGCCGAGGTAGCGGATGTGTTCTTGCACCCAACGGATGATTTTCAATACGCGCGTCTCCGGCGGCTCGTCCGCGCCGCTGATGGTGTCCGCGAGCGCGCGCACGCTGTCGCTGACGGTGAACAATCCGCGCCAGTTGTCGTGAATGACGCGCGCGACCTCCCCCCAGTCCGCGTAACAGGAAAATTGCGCCCACGCCGGCAGTGACTCCCACGGCGGCGCGCCCGGCTCCTCCGGCAAGGCGCGTTCCTGCGCGCCCGACCACGACCAGATTTTCACGCCACCGGCAGCGGACTCTTGCGGCTGAACATCGGCGCCGTGGGCTTGGTAGCGCGGCGTCACGGTCAGCGGCAGCCGCGCGGTGACCAGCCACGCGGCGGTGCGCTGGGCGCGTTCCACGGGAAAACTGCAGGCGATTTTCTCGCCGGGCAACAGCTTGGTCTTGGTCAACGAATAGCACACGTCCACGCAATCGCCGACGCGGATGTCATCAAGCACCAGCAGCGCCGAGACGCGGCCGTGCAGGATTTGCTCGTTGAGGCCGCCCTCGCGCTGGCGGAAGAAAAAGCGCGCCGGTTCCGCGCAGTCCCGCCGCTGACCGTCACGCCACGCGCGGATGTGGTGCACGGCCAGCCGCTCGACCACGGGGTCGTATTCGATTTCAATTTGCGAGCAATTCCGCACCGCGTCCGCCGTGGCGAGCCGGCGGACATAACGCTCGCACACGACCGTGCCGCCGTCACCGTCAGCGGCGTTGAATTGCAAGTCGGCGAGCAACCAGACCATGTGCTCGTCCGGCAGCGATGGCGTGTCCCATGGCACCGCGTGTTCGGTCACCCACGGCGGCGCGGGCGCGAGGGCAAAGCTGTGTCTGGCGAATAGTTCTTGAAAAGGCATGGCGGTTTCAAACCCAGCCAGCGCACCGAGCGCGGCGTCAAAGTTCCAACGCCTTGCTGACTTCCCTCAACGGCGGCTGGCCCTTGGCGGCGGGGGCGTCCAGATAGCCGTACACCAGCCGGGAACCGAGCAGCGGCAGCACCAGCCGCGAGGTTTTCGCCTGCGGGCCGGTGGCCATGATGGCGAGGCGCAACTCAGGATGGTTGACGAGCAGCTTGACCAGCACGTTGAGGTCCTTGCGCGTGCGGGCAAGCGTGGCGATTTTGTAAATCTCGGCGCGGGTGTGGCGGGCGTGTTCCAGCCACTCGATGCCGCGTTTGTAGGTGATTTTGCGCTTGGTGGAATGGGTGGAGAGGACGATTTTTTTGCCGAGCCGGCGCGCCAGTTGCAGCGCGGATTTGATGAGCGGCAGGTTGGCCAGCTCAAAGTCCACGGCGTCGGCATACGGCAGCAATTTTTCAAACAGGCGGATGCGCTCGGTGGATTTCCAGCCGTGCGCGCCGCCCTCGTTCTGGGTACGCAAGGTGAGCAACACGAGGTTTTGCCGTTTTTCCAGCGCCGCCCGCGCCAGCCCCAGCGCGTCGGCGTGATTGGCGCGCAATGCGTCGAAGCGCAGTTCAATCAAGTCAACTTGCGGTTGTTTGCGGGTAATCAATGCCAAACCCTCGCGGGTCGAGACTGTACCGACCTGAATCAAGGGCTTCCTCCAAATGGAATTAGTGCGAGCCATGCGGTGATTTTACAAAATAATTTGCATAATGCAACCATTAGATGAAATTAAAGCCAATATAAAGCCAGTATCCAAACAGGGACAGAAATTGTCAAACCGGATGAAAAAAGCTGTTAAAAAACGCGAAATGTGACATATTTTGTTACTGAAGGTGTTTTGGGATTGACGTATTGGGCGAATACCCTAGACACAAAGCATTATAACATTGTGATTAGCAAATTATTAGGATTGTTTTCCACGGACATTGGGATTGACTTGGGCACCGCCAACACGTTGGTGTATGTCAAAGACCGCGGCATTGTGCTGCGGGAGCCGTCAGTCGTCGCGGTGCAAATCGGCGCGAACAAGGTGCTTGCGGTCGGTGACGAGGCCAAGCGAATGCTGGGGCGCACGCCGGGTAACATCGTGGCGGTCAGGCCGATGAAGGACGGCGTGATTTCGGATTTCGAGGTCACCGAGGAAATGCTCAAGCGCTTTATCAAAAAAACGCACCGCAAGAGCGGGCTGTTTTCGCCGCGGCCGCGCGTGGTCATCGCGGTGCCATCGGGCATCACCGAGGTGGAGAAACGCGCGGTGCGCGAGTCCGCCTACCACGCGGGCGCGCGCAGCGTGAACATGATTGAGGAGCCGATGGCGGCGGCCATCGGCGTCGGGCTGCCGGTGCAGGAGGCGGCGGGGAACATGATTGTGGACATCGGCGGCGGCACCACGGAGGTGGCGATTATTTCGCTGGCGGGCATCGTGTTCAGCCGCAGCATCCGCGTCGCGGGCGACGAGATGGACGAGGCCATCATCAATTACATGAAGCGGGCTTACAATCTGGTGATTGGCGAGCGTACCGCGGAGGAGATTAAAATCAAAATCGGGTCGGCATATCCGTTGGAAAAAGAAACCAGCATCGAGGTGAAAGGTCGTGACCTTGTGGCCGGTTTGCCCAAAACCCTGACGATTACGTCGCAGGAAGTGCGGGAAGCCTTGCTTGACCCAATTTCAACGGTGGTCGAATCAGTGCGAATCAGTTTGGAACGGTGCCCGCCGGAATTGTCGGCGGACTTGGTCGAGCGCGGGATTGTGCTGGCCGGCGGCGGCGCGCTGCTGCGCGGGCTGGACCGGCTCATCGCGGAGGAAACCGGCCTGCCGGTGTACGTCGCGGAAGACCCGCTCAGCGCGGTGGCCGAGGGCACGGGGAAAGTTTTGCAAGAGCTGGATTTTCTCACCAAGCTGACCTCGCCGGATTTGCGCTAACAGCGGTCTGGGTGAAGCATGTCGCGTCCGGTTTTATTCATTGGCGGGGTGGTGGTCGTGTTGCTCGCGATTGGCGGGTTCTTTTTGCCAAAATCAGCGCAGCCGGCGGTGGAGCAGGTTTCGATTGAAAGCACCTCGCCGATTTGGCGCTCGCTGGATTGGGTCAAGCAGTGGTGGCGGAACACCAAGGACGGTTTTCAGTCGGCGGAAAAACTGCAGGAAACCAACCGCCGGCTGGCGACCGAGAACGCGCGACTGGCGACCGAGAACGCGCTGCTCGCCGGCTTGGAGGGGGAAAACGCGCGGCTGCGCGAGATGCTGGCGTTCAAGAACGATTCCGAGTTCAAGCTGCTGCCCGCGCGCGTGATTGAGCGCGACCCGTCGAGCTGGTGGAACGTCATCAAAATCAACCGCGGCTGGAGTGACGACCCGACGCTGACGGTGGACCAGCCGGTGGTCTCGCCGCGCGGCATCGTCGGCAAGACCGGCGCGGTCGGCAAGTACGCGACCAACGTGATTTTACTGGTGGACGAGAATTGCAAAATCTCCACCGTCAGCGAGAGCAGCCAGGCGCGCGGCATCACCATCGGCGCGACCACGCTGAACTCCGGCGTGCCGCTGTGCAGGATGACGTTCGTGCCGCGCGAGACCCCGCTGGCGGTCGGCGAGCGCGTGTTCACCTCGGGCCTCGGCGGCATTTTCCCGCCCAATCTGCTCATCGGCACCGTCAAGGAAGCGCCACCGGGGTCCGCCGCCGTCAACTTCGGCTTGTACCGCGAGGGCCTCATCGAGCCGGCCGTGGACCTGAACAGCCTTGAGGAAGTGTTCATCATCACGGGGGGCAAATAATGCCGCGCCATCTGCCAATCCTGTTGCTGCTCTACCTGCTGATGTTTTTCGTGCAACCGCTGGCGCCGTTGCTGTTTAAGCAAAACAACTGGCTGCTCGGCCTGACGCCGCTGCTGCTCACCTACCTGTCGCTGCGCGCGGGCGACCTCGCGCTGATGCTGTTCGTCATCGTCGGCGGGCTGTTGCACGACCTGCTGTTGTTCAACTATTTCGGCCTGGGGCCGCTGCTGTGGGGCGTCGTGACGTTCATGATTCGCAGCCAGCGCGACTGGCTGCTCGGCGCGCGCTGGCCGGTGTGGATGGTGCTGAGTTTCGCGGCGTCGTTTTTGTATTTGTGCGGCGACCGGCTGTTCTTTTTGTTCTACCACCAATACTGGTCGTGGGACCAAGACTTGAGCTTCAACGTGCTGAAGCTGTCGCTGTTTAACACGGCGCTGTGCCCGCCGTTGTTCTGGGCGCTGGACTTGATGTTTCGGCGGGGCCAAGCGCCACGCCGCCAGGGGGGATTTTAAGTTATGGTGTTTTTCAAAAATCCCATGACCGGCGTCAAGACGCGCGTGTTCCTGCTGGCGCCGCTGGTGCTGGCGGGCATGGGGTTGTTGATTGGCCAACTGTACGAGATTCAGGTCGTCAACGGCGAGGCGTATTCGTCGCAGCTCCAGAGCCAGAGCACGACCAGCGTGCTGCTGCCGCCGGCGCGCGGGGTGATTGTGGACCGCAACGGCATCGGCCTGGCGGAGAACAAGGCGAGCATTGACCTGGACTTGTACCTGAACGTGCTGGTGGGCAATTATCTGCGCGGCCACAAGGGCAAACGCCCGCTGACGCTGGCGCCGGGCACTTCCGGTCGCAAGATGACCGACGTGGCGAAAATCGTGGACAACACGGCGCGCGAGGAGGTGCAGTCCCTCGGTCTCGACATGAGCGGCGTCACGCGGCGCGATTTGCTGCGGCACTACGACCAAAAGCCCAACCTGCCGCTGCGCCTCGCGCGCAACCTGGATTTCAACACGCTGTCGCGCATCGCGGAGCACAACGTCAGCGTGCCCGGCCTTGAGGAGACCGCGCGGCCGGTACGCGCTTACAACTACGGCGCGTTCGCGGCGCACATCCTGGGCAACGTCGGCAAGGTCGAGGACGTGCCGGCGGGCGCGACCTACGTGCCGGATGTCATCGGCAAGGACGGCATCGAAAAAAGCATGGACGCCTGGCTGCAAGGCGCGCCCGGGGCGAAGGTGCTGCGGAAGAACAGCATCGGCTACATCCTCGGCGTGAACTTGGTGCGCGAGCCGCAGTCCGGCGGCACAGTGTGGCTGACGCTGGACGCGCGCATCCAAATGATTGTCGAGCAGGAGATGCGCGGCGTCGGGCGCGGCGCGTGCGTGGTGATGAGTCCCGCCAGCGGCGACATCCTGGCGATGGTCAGCGTGCCGAGTTACGACCCCAATACTTACGGCGCCGACCTTGGCCGGCTGGCGAACGACGCGACGCATCCGCTGTTCAACCGCGCCATCGGCAGCTACGCGCCCGGGTCGGAGTTCAAGCTCGTCACGGCGATGGCCGCGCTACGCAACCGCGCCATCAACTTCACGCCCGACACGGTAATCAACTCCTACGATTCGTGGACGCACGCGAGCCGCCAGTGGAACGACTGGGGCGCCCACAATCCCGGACATGGCGCCATCACGCTCAAGACCGCGCTGCAATGGTCCACCAACACTTTCTTTTACCAACTCGGCGTCCGCACCGGCATCAAGTCCATCCAAGCCACCGCCGATATGGTCGGCATGGGCCAGCGGTTGCTGGTGGACGCTGACGATGAGCCGTTGCTCAGCGGCGAGTCGGCGGGCGTCATTCCCGGCCCCGGTTATTTCGACGCCGGCAACCAGAAAAAACTTGAGGCGTGGCGCCAACACCGCGCGGAAAACCCGAAGGTATGGATGGCCCGGCCACAGCCCGAAGTGTGGAGCGACGGGCACACGATTAATACCTCCATCGGCCAGGGTTTTGTCAAGGTGACGCCGCTGCAACTGGCCACGCTGATGTGCGCCGTCGCCAACGGCGGCACGGTGTTTTATCCGCGCTTGGTGTGGCAAGTCACCGACCTCCCCGCCAGCGCCGCCGATGGTGACGCCGCCGGAAAAAAATTCCCGCCGCGCAAAAAGGACACGCTGGGGCTGACGGCGGCGCAACTGCGGGCGATTCAAGAGGGCTTGCGCGCGGTGGTGACGGGCGGCACCGGCAAGCGCGCGGGCATCCGCGAGTTCGCGGTGGCGGGCAAGACCGGCACGGCGCAATTCAAGACCCGGCGCAACGGCGTGGAAATACAGGACAACAAAACGTGGTTCAACAGCTACGCGCCGTTCGACCAACCGCGCTACGTGGTCACCATCATGGTCGAGGGCGGCCTCAGCGGCGGCAGCACGTGCGCGCCGATTGCCGCGAAAATTTACCAGCGCATCGCCGACCTGGAAAATGGCGCCGCTATCGACCTGGCTTATTTGTCGCCCGCCATCGGCCATTTTTTAGGCAACCGGCCTGAGACGGTCGACCTCGACGCCGCCGATGACACGCCGCGCGCCGAGACCACGCCGCCCGCCCCCCGCGAGGCGCCGGCGCAACCCGCCATGCAAAGGAGGACGCGCCGCTGACCATGAACTCGCTGTCCAAGCTGTTGAAAAATTTCCTGCGGATGAACTGGTTCCTGTTCATGCTGATGGTCGCGCTGACGGTGGCCGGCCTGTGGTTCATCAAGAGCGCCGGCGAGTACGCCGACAACGCGGACTTGTTCGTGAAGCAGGAAAAATACGCGGCCGTCAGCCTCGCCGTGTATTTGTTGCTGACGCTGACCAATTACGAATGGTGGCTGAAACTCGCGCCGCTGTTCTTCACCGCCGCGCTGGCGACGCTGCTGGCGCTGTTACTGTTGAAAGGCACCCCGCTGGCGCTGACCATCAATGGCGCGACGAGTTGGCTGAAGGTCGGCGGCGTGATTTTGCAACCAGCCGAGCCGGCCAAAATCGCGTTCATCCTCGGCCTCAGCTGGTTTCTGCTGGTGCTGGGCGAGCATCGGGGAAAATTCTGGCTGTTCGCCCTGACCGGCCTGCTGGCGCTGCTTCCCGCCGTGCTGATTTTGAAGCAACCCGACCTCGGCACCGCGCTGGTGTTTTTCCCGATAACGCTGGTGATTATGTGGGCGGCGAACTTGCCGAAACGCTACCTGCTGTTGCTGGCGGCGGCGGTGGGCGCGGGCGTGCTCTTCGCGCGGTTCGTCATTTACCAAGCGTGGTGGGATGGCACCGCCGGCGACTTGTGGCCGGCCACCAAGCGCACCGCCTACGTGGTCGCGGGCGCGACCGCAAAATTGCCGGCGGCGCAGCAGGCGAAATTAACCCCGCTGACGGCGCGGAAAAAAAGCGCGCCGCCGGCAACCCCGGCGGACACGGTCGGCGCGGTGAACAAGAAGGCCGGCGTCCTCGTCAAGCCGTACCAGTTGGGCCGCATCCGCACATTCTTCGACCCCGACCTCGACCCGCTGGGCGCCGGCTGGACCATCCGCCAGTCGCTCAACACCATCGGCAGCGGCGGCTTCTCGGGCAAGGGCTTCGTCAGCGAGTACGGTTTTTTGCCCAAGAACATCGCGTACAACGATTTCATCTTCGCGGTGATTGGCGAGGAAGTCGGCTTCATCGGCAGCGCGCTGTTCATCCTCGGCCAAGGCGCGCTGATTTTCGGCGTGATGCACGTCGCCGCGCGCGCCAAGGACTCCGGCGGCGTGCTGATTTGCCTCGGTTTCGCCGCGCTGCTGTTCACCCATTTTTTCCAAAACGTCGCCATGACCATCGGTCTCACGCCCATCACTGGCATCCCGCTGCCGTTCATCAGCTACGGCGGCTCGTTCCTGCTGACGTGCATGGCCGGCATGGGCCTGGTGCAAAGTGTTTGGATTCACCGCAAAAACTTTTATAATCATCAACCTTAACCCAAGAAAGAAAAAACCATGATCCTGGAAAAAATCAAAACCTTCTTCGGCATCGCCAAAAAAGGCGACCGCAAGGAAATCGTCATCAACATCGAACCGCTCGAAAGCCGCGTCGCCATGCTAGAGGGCGGCGTGCTGGAGGAATTCTCCATCGAGCGCGACAGCGACCGCAGCATCAGCGGCAACCTTTACAAGGGCAAGGTGAGCAACATCGAGCCGGCGTTGAAGGCGCTGTTCGTGGACATCGGCACGGAGAAAAACGCGTTCCTGCATTACTGGGACGCCATCCCCGCCGCGCTGGATTCCGGCGTCGAGCGCATCGAGCGCGGCGGCAAATCAGCGCGCCACAAGAAAATCACCGCCAACGACATTCCCAAGCTCTACCCGCCGGGCGCGGATATTATCGTGCAAGTCAGCAAGGGGCCTATCGGCACCAAGGGCGCGCGCATCACGACCAACATCTCGCTGGCCGGGCGTTACATGGTGCTGATGCCGTTCAGCGACCAATTCGGCATTTCCCGCAAAATCGAGGACTCCGCCGAGCGCAAGCGGCTGCGCCAGATTTTGTTTGACCTCGCCGTGCCCGAGGGCATGGGCGTCATTCTCCGCACCGCCGGCGAAGGCATGAAGGCGCGCTATTTCGTGCGCGACCTGGCCATCCTGGTCGAGCGCTGGCAGCACATCTCCGCCGACCTTGACCGCACCGAGGCGCCCGCGCTGTTGCTGGAGGAGCCGGACATCGTCGAGCGCACCGTGCGTGACTTTCTGACCGACGACATTGACCGCATCGTGGTGGACCATCTCGAAACCGCCGACCGCATCAAGAAACTGGTCGGCGCGATTTCCAAGCGCAGCGAGAAGAAAGTCGTGTTTCACCAAGAGCCGGTGCCGGTGTTTGAAAAGTACCAGGTGAACAAGCAAGTCGAGAACGCCTTCCGCCGCATGGTCTGGCTGAAATCCGGCGCGTACCTCGTCATTGACGAAACCGAGGCGCTGGTGGCGATAGACGTCAACACCGGTCGCAACAAGGGCGGCGACGACACCGACCGCACGCTGGTCAACACCAACCTCGAGGCCGCCGAGGAAGTCGCGCGCCAATTACGCCTCCGCAACATCGGCGGCCTCATCATCGTGGACTTCATTGACATGAAGGCGCGCCGGGACCAGAACGAAGTCGTGCGCCGGTTCAAGGAACACCTCAAGCGCGACAAAGCCAAGACCCACGTCCTGCCGATTTCGCCGCTGGGCATCATGGAAATGACCCGCCAGCGCGTGCAAGAGAGCATCAGCCGCTCGCTATACATGGAATGCCCCGCGTGCAAGGGCCGCGGCATGGTCAAGACGCCGGAAAGCATGAGCGTCGAGATTCAGCGCGAACTTTCCCGCATCCTCGGCAAATACGCGGAGGTTCACGACCTCCGCGTCATCCTGCATCCGAAAATACTTGACCGCCTCCGCACCGAGGACGAGGCGCTGCTGGTGGACTTGGAGCGCAAGTTTGCCTGCAAGCTGGTGTTCAAGAGCGACCACAACTACCACTTCGAGGAATTCAAAATCACCCACGCCGAGACCGGGGAGGAGTTGCGGTAAATAATTCCCCTTCCGTGAAGGGGTGGCGCGGAGCGACGGGGTAGTTTAGCGTTTGGTTTTGGTAGTTTCCCTTAAACGCTGAACTACCCCGTCCGCTACGCGGCCACCCCTTCACGGAAGGGGAATCCCGTGGTGAGGCTATTTTACGGTTTCCCAAATGTCGGTAGTGCGTCAGTTTGATTTTTTAATGCAAAGGCGCAAAGAACGCAAAGAGCACAAAGATTGGTTGCAAGGGGATTGTCAATTTGAGCGGGGCAGACTAGTCGAATCAGTTCACCGTCAGCGGCTTGCAATAAATTGGTTTCCGCCTAGTGTTTTTTCCATGTCCAGAGGAAAACGCCCCGATTGGGTGCCCGACACTGACCATGAGGCTTTCACGACTTATGTGATGCCGGGCGTGTCCGACCCGCATCACGACGGCTTGCCGCGCCCGCCCGCCGGGGGCGTGTTCGCGCCGTCAGCGGCGGTGGCGCCGGCGCGGAAAAAACTCGCCGCGCGGGATTATGTTGACGGAATTTTGGCGGGGAATCGCACGATGCTCGCGCGCGCCATCACGCTCATCGAGAGCAACAGCGAGCGGCATCTCGAGCTCGCGCAGGAAGTGTTGGCGGGCGTGATGCACCAATCGGGCAATTCCGTTCGGCTCGGCATCACGGGCGTGCCGGGTGTGGGCAAGAGCACGTTCATCGAGTCGTTCGGTACTTGGTTGTGCGATGAAAATAACAAGGTCGCGGTGCTGGCGGTGGACCCGACCAGCAGCCTCAGCGGCGGCAGCATTCTTGGCGACAAGACGCGCATGGAGCAACTCAGCCGCCACCCGAACAGTTTTATCCGCCCCTCGCCGTCCGGCGGCGCGCTGGGCGGCGTGGCGCGCAAGAGCCGCGAGACTATGCTGCTGTGCGAGGCGGCGGGGTACAACATCATCTTGATTGAAACCGTCGGGGTCGGGCAGAGCGAGACGTTGGTGCATTCAATGGTGGATTGTTTTGTCGTGCTGATGCTGGCCGGCGCCGGCGATGAATTGCAGGGCATCAAAAAAGGCATCATCGAACTCGCCGACCTGCTGGTCATTACCAAGGCTGACGGTGACAACATCGGCCGCGCGCAACGCGCCAAGGCCGAGCTGGCGCAAGTCGTGCGGATGTTGAATTGTCCGACCGAGGGATGGCGCCCGCAGGTGTTGCTTACCTCGTCGGTGGAGAACAAAGGCGTCACCGATGTCTGGGCCACGGTCGGTGACTACATGAACGCCGGCAAAAAACACGGCTGGCTGTCGGACAAACGGCAGCAACAAAACGTGGATTGGCTCAAAGCGCTGGTCGAGGAGGCGCTGAAGCAGAGCTTCCAACATCATCCCGCCGTCGAAAAAATCCTGCCGGAAATCTCGCGGCAAGTCCGGGCCGGCCAGTTGCCGCAAATGCTCGCGCTGAAACAACTGATGGACGCTTACCGGGGCTGAACGTCAGCGTCGGCGGGCACCACTAGCTTGAACGACGGGATGCGGATGAGAAGATTTTGCCCGTCCTCGTCCCTGGCGAAATAAACGCCCTCGGCGACGCTGGTGGTGTTGACGAGGTGGTAGCTGTTGTAACGGAACCGGTCGCCGGGCGTGAGGCGGGGGAACTGGCCGAGCAGACCGTCGCCCTCAATCATCAGGCGCTGCCCCTGCTCGTTGACGATGAGCCATTTGCGGCCGCTGATGGTCACGACGCGCAGGGTGTCGTTGCGGATGGTGATGTGATAGACGAAACGATGCGGGCGGCCGGCGGAATTTTGCGCGTCCCGCGTGTGCTCGACGCGGTCCACGCTGGCGTCCAAGCCGGCAAGCTCGTGATAATCTGGCATGGATTATTGATAATTGATTATGGGGCATTGGACAATGATTATTTCAACCACGCGGCGAAATGCGCGGCCAATCGCGCGGCGTCGTCGAGGTGCGTGACCCCACCGTCAGCGGCGCAGAAGCCGTAGCCGTCGCCGTAAGCCTTGCCGTTGAGCACGCAGGCGTCGGTTTTGTTGGTGTGAATTTGGCGGCGGCCTTTTTGCAGAGCGTCGTTTTTCCCGCCCTCCAACTCGTATTTCCAGCCAACTAATTTACTGTCAGGGAACAGGCCGCGCAACAAACGGATGACCTTGGGGGCGGGGCGGAGGACGACCTTGATTTCGGGAACGGCGCTGGGGATTTTCTTGTGGTCGAGCGGGCGGTTCTGGCCGTCTTGGATTTGATGAACCTTGAAATCACCGAGCGCGGCGGCGTGCAGGACGGCGTGGGGTCGCTCGCGGGCGAGGAGTTGCAACTGCCCCAGCAAGGACTTGCCGGTGCCGAACGGGATGAT
>JAISCS010000116.1 GCA_031265365.1 Verrucomicrobiales bacterium | reverse complement strand
CTCATCCGCTGGCTGCAACTCGGCGTGTTCCTCTCGCACGCGCGCATCCACGGCGTCGGCGACCGCGAGCTGTACAAATTCGCCCCGGAAACGCTGCGCATCTGCCGCGAGTTTCTGCGCCTGCGCTACCGGCTGCTGCCCTACATTTTGGCCGAGGCGAAACACGCCGCTGACCGTGGTCAACCGCTGGCGCACCCGCTGGTGCTGGACTTCCAGGACGACCCGACGACCTGGAACATCCAGGACGAATTTTTATTCGGCCGAGATTTGCTCGTCGCGCCCATCTTCAGCGCCGCCGACCGCCGCCGCGTGTATCTGCCGCCGGGCGGCTGGACGGACTGGTGGACGGGCGAGACCGTCAGCGGCAACCGCTGGCTGGACGTAACCTGCCCGCTGTACCGCATCCCGTTATACATCCGCGCCGGCGCGAAAATCCCGCTCGGCGCTGACCGTGAGTTCGTTGATGACACCGTCAGCGAGGTAGTGGAAACGCGGCGGGGATGAAGCTGAAATTTGCCGCTCGCAAATTGCACAAGCGCGGGTAGCAAAACCGCGTTCCGCAGTAGGGGCGCGCGCCGCTTCATTTGCGCGGGAGGACAAACGTGCCGCCGATTTCCCCGCCCGCTGACCGTGACGGCTCGATGGCGGCGCGGAAGCGGCGCAGCGGCTCGTCCATCGGCTCCGCGCTGAGTTTGAACGTGGCGAAGTGCATCGGGAAAACGTGACGGGCGGCGGCTTCGCTGGCCATTTGCACGGCTTCCTCTGGACTGCAATGGCTCGCAATCCACGGGTCGTACGCGCCGATGGGGACGAACATCAAATCCACCCCGCCGCCGCCGGCGAGCGACGCGAAAACCGGCGTGTACGCGGTGTCGCCGCTGAAGACGACCCGCTGGCCGTCGCGCTCCAGCAAATAACCGTTATACCCGCGCCACGTGTCCCGCCGCCAGCGCGCCCCCCAATGCTTGACCGGCAGCGCCGTCACCGTCAGCGGCTCGCCGCGCACGCTGACGGTCACGCGCCCGCCCCACGCTAGTTCCTCGACGCGCGCGAATTTTTTGCCGTCGAGCAAGTCGGCGGTTTTCGCGGCGGTGATGACGGTGGCTCGCGGGCTGTGCCTGGCGAGTTGCGCGAGCGAGCGCATGTCCGTGTGGTCGAAGTGCGCGTGCGAGAGAATGATTAAATCAATGCGCGGCAACTCCTTGACCGTCAGCGCCGGCGCGACATACCGCTTCGGCCCGACGACGAGGTTGCCAAGGTTCGGGCCGGCGTGGTCGCTGAAAATGGGGTCGGTGAGAATCCAGACGCCGCGCCAGTTGATGAGCATCGTCGCGTGACCGAGCCACGCGGCGGTGAGTTCATCGTCGCGCCACGCCGACGGTGACGGGTGGCGCGGCGCGGGCAGCATGGCGCGGTCATTGTCAGCGCGCATCCTGGCGAGAAAGCGGAGGTCACGAATCATCCGGTGGCGAAGTTGCGGGGTTAAACTAATCATGACCGTGCCGAGCACCGCCCAAGTGCCGACGGTCAGCGACAATATTTTAAGCAAGCGTTTCATTGTTGTTAAAAAAAAACCGTGGAAGCTGGTTCCACGGTTTTTTTGCGTTCGGCGAAAAAGTTATTTCTTCGCGCCGGCGACGACAATCTGCCGGCCCATGAACTCGGTGCGGTGAAGTTTTTCCGACGCCGCCTTCGCGTTGTCCAGCGTGCCCATTTCCACGAAGCCGAAGCCCTTGGAATTGGAGCGGGCGTCGCGCACGACTTCCACGTTGTTCACCGAGCCGACCTGCGAGAACAAATCGAACAAATCGCTTTCCGATGTCTCGTAAGCAAGATTGCCGATGTACAAACGCGGGGTTTCCACCTCCGGTTTTTGCAGTTCCGCTGACGGTGACTCGATACGCTCCGGGCGCTCGGCGCGGGGGGCGCGCTCGCGCGAGTCAGAGTCGGCGGGTCGACCGCTGGTTTTCCTTTTGTCCACCCCGAAGAGTTTGCCGAGAAACGCGACAATCGGGTTGGTTTTCTTCCGCTGGGGCCGCGGGCCGCCTTCGCGGTGGCCACGGTAACGACCGCCACCGCGATTACTGCGGCGGCGTCCGCGGTCACGATAGCCGCGACCGCTTCTTTGTTCTGTATCACTCATTGCTGTTGGTCAAGCCCGGGAGGTGTCGGCGAAAAGCGCTTGGCGGATGGAACCACGAGGGAACGGTGACAGTCTGGACCACACGGCAGCCGCTGACCGTGAGGCCATGCCCCCGGTTTTCCGCTTGCCCGCGTGATTTGTTCGGTTTGTCACAATCAACAAAACTTATCGGCTTCCCGATGCGGGGCCGAAAAATTTTCCCAAGGGTTATCGCTCACCAAAGGTTTTTGCCAGAACGGTTGGCCGCGTGATGGTCAGTGTTTGTTGCGTTGACCCGGCCACTAGCCTTTCCCTGAGCTATAACTCCTTTCTTCGCCAGCTATTTTATGACAAAACGGCGGCGGCGGCAATAATTTAATTTTGCAGCGCGGAGTCAATGGCGGCGATGCGTTCCGCCAGCGGGGGGTGGGTGGAAAACAGGTGCTCCCACCAGCCGGCGCTGCCGCTGGAAAACAGGAAGTGGCCGGCCTTGGCGGCTTGCGGAGTGGTGAGGGCGCCGTGTCGCGGGAGGCGGGCGATTTTTTTCAGCGCGCCGGCGATGCCGGCGGGGTTGCGGGTGAATTGCACGGCGGAGGCGTCGGCGAGAAATTCGCGCTGGCGGCAGACGGCGGCTTGGATGACGCGGGTGAAGAAGTAGCCGATGGCGCCGATGACCAGCAGCGCGAGGCCGGCGGCCAGGATGAGGAGCAGCAACCCGCCGTTGTTTTTCTTGCCCGTGTTGTTGACGCGGGCATAGGCCAGCGAGCGCAGCAGCAATTGCCCGGTCAGCGAGATGAACAGGATGCCGAAGGTGAGGCAGGCTAGGCGCATGTTGAGTTTCATGTCGCCGTTCAGGATGTGGCTGAACTCGTGGCCGATGACGCCTTGCAATTCGTCGCGGGTCAGTTGCTCAATCGCGCCGCGCGTGACGCCGATGGCGGTGTCGGACGACCGCTGGCCGGCGGCGAAGGCGTTGATGCCCGGCTCGTTTTGCAAAACGTAAATTTTCGGCATGGGGACGCCGGCGGCGATGCTCATTTCCTCGACGATATGGTACAATTTTTGTTCGTCCAAGTCCGGCGTCAGCGGGTTCAGGGGGGTGCCGCCGAGTTCGGTGGCGATGACGCCGCCGCCGCCGATGAGTTGAAAGGTCCTGACGGTGCTGCCGAGCGCGACGATGGCGCCGACCGTCAGCGTGACGCCGATGGCGAGGCTGGCATCCCACCACCGAACCGGCGCGCTGCCGAACTCCGCGAGGCCGGCGACAGCGGCGAGATAGAGTGCGCCGATGGTCAGCGCCACGGCGAGGGCGAAGTACACCACCAACCAGCGGGTGCTTTTGCGGGCTTGGGCTTGCCGTTCAAAAAAGTCCATGACGAAAAGTCGCGGGTTGAGATTGGCCGGCGAAAGTTATTTGAACGAAACCTTTGGCGCCTCGCGCTCGGCGCGGTTGGTGATTTCAAACAGCTCGGCGGTCTGGAAGTTGAAGGCGCCGGCGATGAGGTTGTCCGGGAAGGTTTCGCGGGCGGTGTTGTAGGTCATCACGGAATCGTTGTAAGCCTGCCGCGCGAAGGATATTTTGTTTTCCGTCGAGGTCAGTTCCTCGGAAAGCTGGCGCATGTTTTGGTCGGCCTTTAGGTTGGGATAATTTTCCACGATGGCCATGAGCCGGCTCAGGACGCCGCCCAAGCCGCCCTCGGCGGTTTGCAGGCCGCGCATCGCCACCGCGTCGCCGGGGTTTTGCGCGGCTTTTTTCGAGGCGTCGAACGCTTGGTTGCGGGCGCTAATGACGGCCTCCAGCGTTTCGCGCTCGTGGGCCAGATAGCCTTTGGCGGTTTCGACCAAGTTGGGAATCAGGTCGTAGCGGCGCTTGAGTTGCACGTCGATTTGGGCGAAGGCGTTTTTGTAACGGTTACGCAGGCCGACGAGCCGGTTATAAATGCCGATGATGAACAAGCCGATGACGAGCAGCGTCGCCACCAGCACGCCGAGGGTAATCAATAGTGCGGTCATGGCTGCCCACTCTAGGCCGCTGACGGTGACTGGCAATAAAAAAAACGGCGGTTGTGGTGGCGATTCCTCTCTCGTAGAGGAGGGGCCATGCAGGCGGACGGGGTGTTTCAGCGTTCAGTGCCCGGTTCCTCCCAAATGCTATAGCATTTCATTACGACATTGGCAGAGAACTCCGTCATCCTGGGCGAAGCCCTGAAGGGGGGCGTTACCCTGAGTGGAGTCGAGACGACTAGTTCACCAACCCGCTCCTTCGACTACGCCCCTACGGCGCTACGCTCAGGATGACGGGTTCGCTCATGTTACGCGGAACGGCTATCAATTCCCCTTCCGTGAAGGGGTGGCGCGTAGCGACGGGGTAGTTCAGCGTTTCAGAAACTACCCAAACCGAACGCTGAACTACCCCGTCCGCTTCGCGTCCACCCCTTCACGGAAGGGGAATGCGCTGACGCGGGGGCAGACCTGACCTTAGCGGAGCAATGCCATTGGCTCGCGCCTCCGGCACCACCCCCGTCATCCTGAGCGGAGCGCCGTAGGCGCGCAGTCGAAGGACCGGCAAGGCACGGTTCATTCGTTTGATTATGAGCGAGTCGCTGAGGTTAGCCATACCGGTCCTTCGACTCCGCCGCTGCGCGGCTCCGCTCAGGATGACGAGGGGCGGGGGCTTGGTCAGTGATTCCCCTTCACGGAAGAGGAATTTGCCTCGCGCAGGAGGCGTTGCCCCGCAGGGGCTAAACCATGAATAACCGTGGGTGGAGGGCCAGTCTGCTGGCCCGGAACCCACGGATAGTACCTCGCGCGCCGCGCCATCCCCGCAGGGGGCGAACCACGCTTAGTTTGCCCTCTGCGGGGACGCGGGCGCTCTCTTGCGTGAACCGTGGGTTCCGCGCGGCAGACCTCGCTGCACCCACGGTTATTCATGGTTCAGCCCCTACGGGGCAGCTCCCCTTCACGGAAGGGGAATTGGCGCGTGCTTGAGGCCGACCTCTATCGTATGGAACGCGGACATCCTGTCCGCCGGCGGACGAGACAGCCGCGCTCCATGCAGGGGCGACCGACGCAGGAACGGCTAGTATGCATGGTGGCGGGGCTGGGGCCGGTTTATGGGGCCACACCAAACCGGCGGCGGCCCACTCTCTTGAGTGCGACCGCCGCCGGCCAGGGAACATCACATGCATGAGGTCTACTTGCGCCGCCGCAAGAAGAATAGTAAGCCCGCCCCCACGCCGAGCAGGGCGATGGTGGATGGTTCGGGGATGGCTTCGGTGACTCCAAAATAGTGGTAATCTAATTGCAAATTGCTATTAACGGCGTTGTTGTAATTGAGTATGGCAAAGTTATTACCGGCATAAAGTTGGCTTGTGGTGATGGCAAAAGAATAAGTGTCCATGTTGTTAAAAAATGCAAAGGTCAACTCCAAACTGGTCTTGTCCTCATTATACCTGCCAGTCAGGGACAAGGTGTAATCCGTGTTAGCGGTCAAAGCCACACCGGTAACCAATGTGTCCAACGTGGTACGATTACCACCATTGGAAAAACCCTTCGAGTAATAACCAATAGTAATCACCCCGGCATTGCTGACCGAGGCAAAATACCCCGCGTTGGCTTCATAGGCGTTATTGGGAATATTACCATCCTGTCCTACCAAGCCTGCCAAGCCTAAGGCATATTGGCCGGAGGCGTAATTAAGGGTAAAGCTAGTGGAAACGGTAAAATCATTACCAACCGCACTGGAAACATTGCGTGCCAAAGACTCAACAGCACTACCAAACTGGGTTCGGAATGTGTTACGCAACACAATATTACTATCGCCAAGGTCAGTGGCAATCCATGTACAGCTTCCAGAGTTGGCAATACTATCAATGCCAGCCTGTTGTTTTACCCAACCATTGGCATTAGGGGCCATCGGTTGCTCCCCTAGCGGAATATTGCTAAAATCTGTTTCGTAATAAATGAGAGTAGCCGCCTGACTGGTTACTACCATCACCGCGCCGACTATGGCGCCCATTAATATTTGTTTTATGGTTTTCATGATATTTCCTTTCGTTTGGTTCGCTACCAAGGTAATGAAACGCGCCAGAAATAAAATGGACGTATCACGGTTTATGTTGCATTTAATCAGGATAATAATTCCCCTTCACGGAAGGGGAATTGGCGGGCGCGGGAAACGAGGGCGGCGGGAGGTATTCCGATGTCAGCGCTGCCACTGCTCACGATGAGGAACCAAAAAACTTGGCGGCTTGGCGCGAGGTTCTTTTTTGAGAGGGGAATTGGGACCAAAAAAAAACGGCCATTGACGGGTGGACGTCAATGGCCGGGTCGCGCGTGGCGCGAATTATTTTTGCGCCGGTTCCGCCGGGGCTTCGGCAGGTGCCGCCACGCCGGAGGGTTGGCTGGCGGGTTCCTTCGCGGGGTCGGCCAAGTTGATTTGCACCTTGGCGTCCGCGCGTAGTTTTTCGACCAGCTGGCGGACGAACGGTTCTTCCTTCTGGACGTCCAGACGTTGGATAAGAGCATGCTTCACCTCGTCAAACGCGGCGGTCTTGGCGGGCTTGAATTCCACGACTTGGAAAATCAGCAGGGTGGGGCCCATCTCTTGCACCGCGCCGAAGTTGCCGGGTTTCACGGCCTTCACGACTTTGCCGAACTCAGGACTGAAACGGCTGGCGGGCACTTCCTGGGTCGCGCCGGCGCGGGGGTTTTCGGGGTCGTGCTCCTTGGCGACTTTTTCAAAGTCCTCGCCGCCGGTGACGCGCTTGTGGGCGGCGGCGGCTTTGGCTTGGATTTTTTTCTTGTCTGCGGCGCTGGCGTCGGGGGGCACCGGAATCGCGATGTAACGCAGGCTGTATACTTCCTCCTCGGTAAAATATTGCGGGTTGTTGTTGTAGAATTCCCTGGCCTCGGCCTCGGTCGTCGGCGTGGGGGCGTCCTTTTCCTGCCTGACGAGGTAACGGACGGCCTCGCGCTGGGCAATCCGCTCGGCCAAGTCTCTTTCCGTCATGCCGGCCTCGGCCAGCCGTTTGGTCAACTCCTCGGCACCGCCGACTTGCTTTTGCGCCTCGGCGATTTCCACGTCGACGGCGGGCTGGATTTTGTCTTTGATTTTCGCGGTCTTGGCGGCGATGATTTTTTCCGTCACCAAGCCGTCGGTCACTTTCCAGTCGAGGGCGGCGGCTTGCTCAGGCTTCAACTCCTCTAGCTTGCCGCCGTAACGGCCGATGAATTCACTTTCCTTGGCGTTCAATTCCGCGCGGGTAATCTTGCCGCCCTTGAAAGAGGCGACAACGAAGTTAGGGTTCTGGGGGTCTTTGGGCGAGCAGGCCACGATGGCGGCCAAGCTCGTTACGGCTATGATGGATTTAATTTTCATGCAAGGGAATAAAACTGCACATTATTTGGAAAATGGCAAGCCTGTTTATTTGGTGGTGCGTCAGTTTGATTTTTTAACGCAAAGGCGCAAAGGAGCAAAGACGCAAAGATTTTTCTAAATTATGCACAACTAACCTGCTTAAAAGATTCTTGGCGTCTTTGCCCCTTTGCGCCTTTGCGTTAATCAAGCCGAGCGGTAATAGCGCTCAAACACCCGCCAGGTGTTGGTGGCGAGGTTTTGCTCAAGGTAACGCTCCGGCGGGAATGGCGCGGTCATCGCCGGCGTGAAGTCCGCGCCGAAGCCGTCGTACAGCGGCTCCGGGGTCACCGCGCGGTTCGCATGCCCGGCGACGACTTCGCGCCAGACGGCGGCCAGCGGCTTGGGGCGGTTGTCCGTCGTCAGCAGGCCGAGGTCGTACTCCAGCGGGGCGAATTGATACGCGCGGTCAATTTCGTGGCTGCACCACCACGTGAACCATGTCGCGCCGGCGCGGATGGCGTGGGCGACGCTGGCGCGCAGATAGTTTTCCCGCGCCGCCGCGCCGCCCCACGTCTCGCTGCACCCGAACTCTTGAATCCACACGGGCGCGTTGACGTGGTGTCGCGCTTGTTGGTGCCGGACGAGGTGCGTGAGAAACGCCGACAGGCGCAGCGCCGGCGGGTCGTCCAGCGCGCCGCGCTCCAGGCAGGAGGTGAACAGCGGCCAGGCGTGCACGGCGACGGCGTCGTAGGTTGTTACCAAGTGCGCCGTGCTGAACACCCGCCCGGTGAGCCACGGCGCGTGGTCCACGCCGTTCACCAACCACCGCCCGCCGAGGCGCGGGCGCAGCCAGGCCACGAGGCGCGCCGCCCAAGCGTCACCCTCGGCGGCGGGCATGGCGTATGGGGCGAGGCAGTTGAGTTCATTGCCAAGGTCGAGGCCGAGGAAATTTTCGCGCCCGGCCAGCTCGCCGAGCAGCGCGTCAAAATACACCCGGATGCCGGGCGCGGCGGCGGGTTGAAACACGCTGCCGCCGTCCGCGACCCATGGAGGCAGGAAGGTGTAGCCCGACAGCCAGCCGGTGAGCGGCGCGACCAGCACGTCCAGCCCGCGCGCCGCCGCCTCGTCCAGCAACTCGCCGAGCCGCCGCAAGTGCGCGGCGCTGACGGTCAGGGGGTTGGGTTGGAACCACGGCCACAGGGTCATCACGCGCACATGGTCGGCTCCCAGCGCGGCGATGGCGTCGAGGTCGGCGGCGATGGCGCCGCGCTCCCAGTCGTTCCAGCAATACCACCATTTTTTTGACGGCACGTAATTTAATCCGAAGCGCGTGTGGCGTTGATGATGAGCAGGGGTCATGCGGGGAAATCTAACCCGCCGCTGGCGGCGGGGCAAATATAAAGTAGCCGGTGCCGCGCGCGCTTTACACGATGAACGCTGAACTACCCCGTCCGCTGACGCGGCCACCCCTTCACGGAAGGGGAATCGCTGACGCGGAGACGAACCCCACTGACCATGACCTTTGCGTGAGCAAATTCCCCTTCCGTGAAGGGGTGGCCGCGCCAGCGGACGGGGTAGTTCAGCGTTAAAGGATATTAGAAAGCCGAAAGCGGATAGTATTTCTGTTTCCAGCTTTTCCTCCCAATTCCACGGATAACAGGATAGAACCCCTTTTTGATTGTCACCGAACAATCCTTCCCTTTAATAGACGTCCATGTATTTGAAGTCCTTGGAGGTGGTCGGGTTTAAGTCGTTCGCGCCGCTGACGGTGATTAATTTCCATCGCGGCGTCACGGCCATCGTCGGGCCGAACGGGTGCGGGAAGTCCAATGTGCTCGACTCCATTCGCTGGGTGCTCGGGGAGACTTCCGCGCGGGCGCTGCGCGGGGCGCATATGCAGGATGTCATTTTCAGCGGCACGGATTCGCGCAAGGCGATGGGCATGGCTGAGGTGGCGCTGACGTTCGCGGAGTGTGAGCGGGAACTCGGCACGGAGTTCAGCGAGGTGCGGGTGTGCCGCCGCGTGTTTCGCGACGGGCGCGGGGAGTATGAAATCAACAAGACGCCGTGTCGCCTCAAGGA
>JAISCS010000005.1 GCA_031265365.1 Verrucomicrobiales bacterium | reverse complement strand
CGCCCACACCCGGTCACTGATATCGTGTCGATGATAGTCTGCTCTCATCCATTCAGCTTAGTCCCGCTGGCTTCCAATGTACAGATTATTCGCCGATCTCATGACTACACTGTCTAGTCTATAATATTTCTATTACTTGATTTTTGCGTGTCATCATGGACCGAGCAATGCGGCGGGCACGACGGCAATACCATCTTTGCGGCGGTAGGCGAGTTTTCCCGCATAGATTAACATGGCGTCCGCCAGCCGCTCGCCAAGCAGTCCATGCAGCCACAGCAAATGGCGAACATCCCTGTCCTCGACAACCGGCGACAACTTGACTTCGGCGGCGATGACCTTGTGGCCGCGCTGGACTATGAAATCCACCTCGTGGTCGCCGTTCTGGGTACGCAGGTAGGCGAGTTTGGCATCGTTCACTTGGGCGTAAGTGGCCATGCTTTGTTGCATAAGCGATTCAAAGAGGCGTCCGATGATGCCACCGTTTTTTGCGTCAAATTTTCCTATGGTGGCGTTGGTGTCACCCGGTTTCGTCAGCATGTCCAAGTCAATGTCCAGCAATGCCGCGGCCAGCGCTGGGTCGGCGAGAAAATGGCGCGGCGTTTTTTTGAGCCGCGCGTGGTAATCTTCGCCCGCTGTCCAAGCGGGAACCTCGTCCAGCAACCAGATATTGCCCAGCGCCTCACGGTAGGCGGCGGTTGTGCGCAAGGCGGGTTTGTCATGCTCGCCAGCGGTGGAAGCATCCAGTATTTCCGTGTAACCAGCGTCGGTCGCGCTGGCGGAGGCATACGCCCGCAGCCAGCGCAACATGGTTTGTGGTTGTCGCACACGGATACCCTGTTGGTGAAATTCATGCGCCAATAAATTGTCAAGGTAGGAGTCCAGCATTTGCCGCCGCCGATGTTCAGGCAAAGCGCGGATGCCGGGTAGTCCAGACGAAACGATTTCGGTCATATAACCGGAATAAGACATGCCAGTCTCACCTTGTACGGGTACGGAAAACGGTTTCAGTGAATCGAAAAACGCTTTGAGCGACACCGTTGGCTTCATCAAACCACGCTCGACAAGCGACAGCGGCCGCATGCGCACTCGCAGAATGCGCCCGGCACCGGAATGGATGTCCACATTGCTGTTGGCAATGGAACCGGTTAGTAGATAAGTTCCGGGCGGCGTGCCATTGTCCACCTGACGCCGGACAAACTCCCAGACACTGGGAACTTTCTGCCATTCGTCAATCAGCACGGGAGCGGGAACGGTGGTCAACATGTCAGGGTTATTGGCGACTTTGACACGGTCAAGGTCACGGTCGAGCTGAAATACACTGGCGGACAGGCGTGCACAAGAAACAGTTTTACCAATGCCTTTGAGACCTTCGACCGCAACGGCAGGTAAATCCGCAAGTAAAAGACGCAAATATTCTTCAATATGACGTTGATAAGAATGATTCATAACTTACGTTAAACTAGCACGATAGCCGTAAACGTGTCAATTCGCATTCCCCCAAATACATATTTCGCATGAGATTAACCGCGCGTTTTACATAAATATAATTGAATAATATTCGTCCTGTTTTATTCAAAAAAATGTGGCAGATCAAATGCCATCTTTCCCCTCTTTTTTCTTCAACTTCTCGTCATCGGTGATGAGGGCTTGGTACCAACGCCGCCCGTTTCTTCGGCAACGGTCTTGGTACTGTCGCGCTGCCGTCTGGCTGTCAAAACCGCCCATTAACTCGCCGTCGATAATCAACCAATATTTTTTAACTTGCATAACTCTCCACATTGATTTTACGGGAGATTTGTTTAATGCGGCGCCGCAAATAAGCCTCGCGCAAATTACCGGGGATTTCCTCGTAGCCCGCCTCACGGCGGCGGTTTCCACACCACGAATCAACCAAACATCTTTTGCGCTCGTCAGTAATCGCGCCCGGTTCCCATTGTTTAACCTGGGCATCCCCCATTTGCCAGTTATATGGTCCCGCGCAAGGTTCAATGGGCGGCAACGGCAACGCTGCCACCGTCTGCGCAATGCAACGGTTGGCGTCCATCCGCTGCCGCGTAATGGCAAGTTGCACATAAAGGGCGGCCAGCCGCCTGGCCGCGTTAGTCAAAGTTTTAACCAGAGAGTTCACTTCAACGTCAAGGGCGCGGGCGACTCCTTCCATGCTAACCACTTGCTCCTGACCATCCGGCATTCTCACGGTGAACAAATGCACCAAGTCGCGCCCCGTGAGGTCGCTGGTTTCGGCTTGGCCCCAGTCGCTGACCCGTTTGGTTTGATCCTCGCCGCGCCAGTCAACGTATTCGTGCAGTTTCCAACGCCATTCGTAACTGATTAACCGCGCGCCGGAAGTTCCGGTCAACGGTGCTTTGAAATAAATGGCCTGTTTGGAACACCGGCGGCTTACTGAATTAATGGTAGTCATACTTCACAATATAGTCCGCCAATATATTGTAATTTTTGGATAACAATCGCAGGTACGGAATATGGTCAAATGCACAATGTGGTTGCGAATCATGGCCAGTTAATGCATTGGGAAATAATGCGTGATGTTCGATAGAATCTTCAAACTGCAAAAAAACCAGCCCCGACCATGCGGGGCTAGTGTGTAATACGCTGATGTTCGTGGCGCGAACCATCCGACCTTGAAGTCGGGAATGCAGACGATTATTTGTGCACGACGACAATAGCGGTGTTAATCATCGTGCCGCTTGCTTTGAAACTGCCCGCTGGCAACGGGAAAATCTCGTAATAAAAGCCTAACGGTTCAAGTAATTCACTGATTTGACTTGCAACGTCCGGCACAACACAGGAAAGCATACCGTTTTTAGGCAACCAGTTGTTCAGCGCGTGACATAGATGTTTTTTCCATGCATTCCTGGTGAATGGCGGATTCATCACAATCCGCTCATATTTATCAGCAGGTTTGAGTGTCAAAAAATCGCACTGGCACACCGTCAACGGATATGTTGATGAAACTTCAAGCGCCCCTAATACTTGAACGGACACTTTATCATATTCAATCGCATGGACGCCAATGGCCCCTTGCCGGAAACATTCTTTTACGAGCGCTCCTTCACCAGCGGACGGCTCAAGAACGCGACAATCTTTGACGCGAGCCAATTCAACTACCCGTTGCGCCACGGCTGGCGGAGAGTAGAAGGCTTGGGCTTCTTTTTTCAGGTTGACGGACTCGCCGGTAACCAAAAACTTTTGCAACGCTTCGCGCGGGTCGCGGGCGAAGAGGTGAGCTTTGGCTTTGCGGTTCCATTTGCCACCGGCATCGGTGAGGACTTTGTTCACCTCCAAGTACAACGTCCGGTCGAGTTGACCGGGCGGCAAGGTGACACTGTCAGCGGTGATGGTGGATTGACGGATGATTCCTGATATTTGAATATTCATTTTTTATTTTTCTAATTACGCATGGATTCAAATTTCCGGTCGCTTACTGTTGGCGGCAGGATGATTTTGCGCCCACACTCCGCAATATAGTCCGCCAACACATTTCGATTTTTATAGCATAACCGCATACACGCCGACGCTGGAAACTGCGGGTACGGATAAAATAAATGCTACGATAACACCTTGATTGCCCATAGCGGGACGGCACCCGCAACCCGCACCCCATGTATAATGGCAATGGACTCGGCTAGTGAATTGCCGACGCGCATACCATCCCATAGGCGTTTATTCGCCAATTGTTCAAGGTTGGCACATAACATACGCACCGGCAATTCAACCTGATAAACCGTGGTTGGTTGCCGAGGGTACCCCATCTGTGCAAACGTGCGGGCATAGCTGGGGAAAATACTCAAATACACAAAGCCACTGCGCGATTGCCGGTTGCGCCGTCGTGACCGCGAGGTTGGCAACAAACCTTCGCGCAGAACGGGCAGGTCGGCGGCGGTGCCGTGATACAACCGCACTATATTTTCAGGATGGTCGCGCAACCAGTTTCTTAAGCGTTTGACGGCTTCCGGTGAATGGTTAAGTTGGATGACATCGCGCCATTCAGCGGCAACAGAAAAATCAACAGTCGGTACTTCAGTCATGACGCAACATAATCCGCCGTCACGCTTCAATATTTGGACAATAACCGCAGCTACGGTTGAACCCGCAGGTACGGACAAATAAAAATCCACCGCCACGGTCAGTGGCGGTGGTGAGCGAGTTAGGCGGCAACGGCTTCCTCTACCTCTTCGGTAAGGGCTTCCTCACCGTCAGCGGCATCTTTCGGCTGCTGGCTGACTTGTTTTAGAATTTCCGCCTGTTCCTGCCGCGCCGTCGCTAGGTCGGCGGCTTTGGCAAAGGGCTTTTCCATCTCTGCCAACGCCGTGTTTTCGTGCTCGGTGTATTTGATGATTTCGGCTTGGTGATGGGTGATGCCGTTTTGCACGGCACGGGGATAGTTTTTCAGGTAGTTCAGAATCCATCCCGCGCTTAACGCTTTTTCAACCAACTGACCGTGCACCAACACCGGCACGGCCAGCTGATATTTTTCGGATGGGTTGCTAGTGCCGTAATGATGCGTGATGTCCGGCGCGCCAAGTTCAATCCTCGTTCCCTCGTAAAGGAAGTGTCCTAGCGGGGCGCAAGTGCGGGCGCTGATGGTGAGATTGGCAATGGTGGCAATCAGTTGTTTGCGGGCGTCAACCCGGTTAACCCGACCGCGACCATCGAGCAAGCGCTACCTTATATCAAGGTCGGCGCGACGCTGGCGATGGGCGCGGGCTTGAAATACGGCATCGACGACCCGGCGCAACGCGAGCAAATCGCCAACCTCAGCTGGTCAATCAGCCACGCGGCGTGGACGCTGACCGACGGCCAGGTGCCGACCGTGGCGAGCCTGACGGCTTACTTGCAGTCATTTAACTACGAACTCAAGGGCGAGGCGGCCGGCGCCTACGACGCCATGGTGGGCGCGATTGCGGCGCTCTACGGGAGCTATTACGCCGACTTGCGCGGCAACCCGGCGCTGGCGGTCAAAGTACTAAACGCCATCGCCGAGGGCGCGGCGGCGGGCAGCGCGGCGTATGCCACCATCGGACCACAGCCATGAACTTTTTAACCACGTTGTTTGGCGCTATTGGCTCGTTTTTCGGCTGGCGCACCAAGACCGCCAGAGTGCCGGTGCAAACCGAAACACAAAAGGGCCGCAAAGAGCGGGACGGGAACAAAGAATTTATCAACGATTGGATGAAGCAAGGAAA
>JAISCS010000211.1 GCA_031265365.1 Verrucomicrobiales bacterium | reverse complement strand
TCAACAGCCGAAAATTAAAGTGCCGGTAACGGCTCGCGATTGGTTTAATGCCATCGGCGCGTGGTTGGTGTTTGCGATAGTTTTGTTTTATGGTCTCCACGTTTATTCCCGCGCGCCGCGACAAATTCCCATCCGCTTTGATTGGCTCGGCCATCCGGTCGCTGGCGGTGACAAGACCGTGATGTTATGGCTGCTCGGCATTGTGTCGTTGTGCTTCATTGGCCTTGGCGTGGCGTGTCCCTTTCCGCACCGGTTCAATTATGCGGTCAAAATCACGGACGCCAATGCCGAGCGACAGTACAAACTAGCGGTTACATTTTTGCGCGAACTCCGGCTGGCCACGCTTGCGCTGTTCATGATTATCCTCTGTTCCATTGAGCGTCACTATCTGCGACCGTGGATTTTGTATCCCATGATTGCTTGCATGATATTTCTAATCGGCCGATACATTTACCGCTCGCTGAAAATGCGGTGACAACCAGCGGACAAATTGCTGACAATGTTAAACAAACGCATACCGAAAAATCCTTGTGCCGCTGACGGTGGGATTGATAATGATGGTTACTTATGAGCGACTTGATAGCAAAGGAATATAAAAGTTTTGAACAAATCAAACACACGGACGACACCGGCGGCGAGTTTTGGTTCGCCCGCGAGTTGGCGCCGGTGTTGGGTTATAGTAAATGGGAGAATTTTCAGAAGGTCATTGACCGCGCCATGCTGGCTTGCAGAAACAGCGGGTTCAATATTGCCAATCAATTTCCTGGGGTCAGGAAATTGATAGAACACGGCAAGGGCGGGAAGCGCGAGGTGACGGACTACAAACTCTCGCGCTACGCCTACTACCTGATTGTGCAAAACGGCGACCCGCGCAAAACCATCATCGCCACGGGGTAGACTTACTTCGCCATTCAGACGCGGCGGCAGGAAGTCGCCGATTATTTCAACCAACTGGACGAGGACAACAAGCGGTTGGTCGTGCGCGGCGATGTCCGGCAGTGGAATCAAATGCTCGCCGAGGCGGCGCATCAGGCGGGTGTCATCACCGACGAGGAATTCGCGCAATTCCAGAACTCCGGTTACATGGGCTTGTACGGTGGCGAGACGGTGCCGGATATCCACCGTCGCAAGGGTTTGTCACCCCGAAAAAAATCCTCGATTACATGAACAGCCACGAACTAATCGCCAACCTGTTCCGCCTCTCGCTCGCCGAGGAAAAAATCCGTGCGGAACGCATTCAGGGCGCCGTCAGTGCCACAGCCGCGCACAATCAAGTCGCGCTGGAAGTGCGGCGCGCCATTCGGCGGGTCCACGGCGTGTTGCCGGAAGACCAACCCACGCCGGACAAAAGTATCGCGGACATCCAGTGCGAACAACTCAAGAAGTTGAAGAAACAAAAGACGCTGATGCTGGATGAGTGAGGCCCGCCGCGGCCAATTCCTCCCTTGCGCCGTGGATGAGGAAATGCAGGCGGTTGAAAATGTTCGCCTCGCTCGCGCCGGGGTCGAAGTCCAGGCACAGCAAGTTCAGGCGCGGGTACAAATCACGCAGGCGGCGCTCGATGCCTTTGGCGACCAGCTGATTGGCGATGCAGCCGAAGGGTTGCACGCTGACGGCGTGGTTGATGCCGCGCCCGGCGAGGGCGGACAGTTCGGCGGGAATGAGCCAGCCCTCACCGTATTGCGCGGCGGGGCTGACGATGCGCGCCGCGGCGGCGTGACCGTCAGCGAGGTTGTCCGGCGGTTGGTGATAACGAAAACCGGCGGCGGCGCGGGTGAATTTTTCGCGGTAAAGCTCCAGCACTTTTCGCAGCGCCGGGTCGAGCAAATCGCTGACGGTGAGGCGGGACAGGTGCTGCTCGCGGTTGCTGCGGCGGTTGAAAAATTCTTGCAGGAAAAAATCCGCCAGCGGCGGCACGACCGGTTCCACGCCTTGCGCGATGAGCCACTCGACCAAGTGCCGGTTGCCGGCGGCGTTGTGCTTGACGTAAATCTCGCCGACCACGCCGACGCGCGGTCGCGGCGCTGACGGTGGCGTGACGGCGTTGAACTCGCGCGCGGCGGCGCGCAGCAAACCGGGCAACGCGGCGGCGTCCCGTCGCCGCACCCGCGCCACCCCGTCGGCGAGATAGTGGTCGCGCACCCGCGCGGCGGCGGCGGGCGCGGTCTCGCGCGGGGCGGCGGCGTGATACATGGACGCGAGACCGTCAGCGTAGAACAGCACGGCGACGGCGAGCCGGCGGCACCCGCGCCAGCGCAGGCGGAAACCGGGCTGCGCGTTGCGCACCGCGCCGGCGGCGGTGCCGATGGCGACCACCGGCACGTCGGCGAAACCGGCGGCGCTGACGGCGCGGCGGATGAGCGCGGCGTAAGCGGTGGCGCGGCATTGCCCACCGGTCTGCGTGATGGCGAGGGCGACCTGGTCGCGCCGGTGGCGACCCGATTCGAGCGCGCGGATGAAATCGCCCGCCACCAGCGTCGCCGGATAACACACCTCGTTGTTGGCGAAACGCAAGCC
>JAISCS010000210.1 GCA_031265365.1 Verrucomicrobiales bacterium | reverse complement strand
CGTCGGCTCGCGCCGCCACCCCGCTACGAGCGGGGAATTGGCTGGCGCAGGGGCAGGGCTGATGAAAACCATAAAAAACTCCGCGGCTCTGCGGCTCCGCGCGAACATCAAGTTTTCCCTCGGAACGCTGAACTACCCCGGCGCTGCGCGCCACCCCTTCACGGAAGGGGAATTGGTCAACGGCGCGGGACGCCGTATAGTTTGTCGGCCAGGTTGCAGACGGGCGCGGCGGAGGGGCCGCTGACTTTGAAGGAGATGGATTTGGTGCCGTCGGGTTGGGTGCTGAATTGCTCGGCGGCGGTGGCGGGGAGACGCTCGATGAGGGCGGGGTTGACGGTGAGGAGGGCGTCGAGGTCGAGGGTGGCGTCGTAGTTCACGGTGCCGGAGGCGCTGATTTTCAGGTCGGGGGAGATGAGTTCCAGGGTGTAGAAGGTCAATTGGTCGTCGGCGATTTTGAAGGAGCCGGTGAGGTCGAAGTTGGTGTCGCGCAGGGCGGGGTGGCGGAGGGTGGTGGCGATGAGGTCGAGGGTTTTAAGGCCGGTGAGTTGCGCTTGTTTGGCGGTGAAGTAGCCTTTGCCTTGGATGAGGTCGGGGTGGTTGAGGCCGGCCCAGAAGTCGCAATATAAATCCACGCGGGCGCGCAGCGGCGCGGGGGTGGCGCGAAAGTCGCGGAGCAAGGCGGCGGCGTCGACGGCGCTGAGGTGCAGGTAGACGCCGTAGTGTTGGTTTTCTTTCTCGCGGGTGGCGGGGACGGTGATGGAACCCTCGACCTCGCCGCCGTAGGCGCGGCCGCTGAGCTTGGTGAAACGAAATTCATCGTCAGCGTAGGTGAGGGTGGCGGTGAGGTCGCGCAACGTCAGTGTGGAACCGAATTGCATGGCGCGGATGGAGCAGACGCCGCTGGCGGCGCGCTGGTGGTCTTGCACGATGAGGCGACCGGTGAGGTTGAGGCCGTCGGCGCGGAAAATCTCGCCCTCACGGTCAGCGGCGCCGGTGCGGACGGTGACGGCGGTGTCGCGGAAGTTGAGGTTGTCGAGGAGGATGACGAAGGTGTTGTGACCGGTGCTGAGGGTCAGCGGGCGGGTGATGACGTTGTGGTTGGGCCGGGGGATTTGCCAAGTGTTGTTGCGGTGGGCGAAGTCGAGGCGGAGGCCGGCGAGTTCGATGCGGTTGACTTTGATGCGTTTGCGAAAGAGCATCAGCGGAGAGTAATCCAGCTCGGCGCGCTGGATGGTGAGGAAGGGGGTGGTTTCGGCGTTGAGGCGGAGGTCGTTGACGGTGAGGCCGGTGAGGATGTTGAGGCGGAGGTCGCGGAACGCGAGGTCGCCGCCGAATTTTTTGGCGAAGACGGCGCGGATTTTCTCCGTCATCGCGGGCTGGCTCAAGTATAACTGAGTGGCGATGAGGCTGGCGCTGATGATGAGCAGCAGGGTGGACAAGCCGACGACCAACCATTTTTTAATTCGATGAAACACAGGCAGACGGTATTCGCGGGTTTATCTGGTGGGCAGGGCCTCGTCCGCTTCTGGTTGGGGAACGGAGGACGCCGGGGCTGGCGCGGCGGCGGGTTCTTCGGGGTGGAGTTGAATATCACCGGCGGGCCGGGGCAGGGGAGTGGCCGTGGCGGCGGGTTCCAGAACGGCGGCGGGCGGGGCGAGGCGGGCGGCTTGTTCCTGCGTCAGCGGGACGAAGGTATATTGACGTCCGGCGGGGATGAACCAAGCCGTGTCTTTGTTCTTGCGGAGGAAGGCGGGGGTGATGGCGCCGGCGATTGGCACGGTGGGCTGGGGGTCGCCGGGGCCGATGGAGTTTTTGCGCTGGTAGTGGATGTCAATCCGTTGCCCTGGGCGGACGCCGGAGGCGCTGCGCTGGACTTGGATGATTTCGGCTTGGACAGTGATGTGGCTTTGGCCTTGGCGGAACCAGCTTTCGTCCTTGACGGATTGCACGTCGAGGATTTTGAGTTGCAAATATTCCGGCGCGTGGTCTTGGTAAACGCGGTTGCCGTTGGGCCGGACGCCGGGGTTGTCCTCGTAGGTGAATTCGGTGTCATCGTAATGGGGGTTGGCCGCGGCGATGTTCCAGACGCTGACGGTGAGGATGGTCAGCAGGAGGGGACGGATACGGGTGTTCATGGTGTTTGGTAGTTGATGATTGAATAACAGGGGACGGGGGCGAGTTTTTCGCGCCCGTGGAGGAAACTGAGTTCCATCAGGAAGGCGGCCTCGACGACCTGGCCGCCGAGTTGCCGCACCAGCGTGACCGCGGCGGTGGCGGTGCCACCGGTGGCGAGGACATCGTCGATGATGAGGACGCGCTGGCCGGGTATGATGGAATCGGTGTGCATTTCGACGGTGTTGGTGCCGTATTCGAGGTCGTAGGAGGCGGCGATGGTTTTATAAGGGAGCTTGCCTTTTTTGCGAACGACGGAGATGCCGGTGCCGAGGACGTAAGCCAGCGCGCTGCCGAAGAGGAAGCCGCGGGCGTCAATGGCGACGATTTGTTCGATGCTCTTGCGTTTGTAAAGGTCGCCGAAGACGGTGACCGCGAGGCGGAAGAGTTGGCCGTCTTCAATGATGGGGGTAATGTCCTTGAAGACGACGCCGGCCCTGGGAAAGTCCTGGATGTCGCGGATGGCGCGGCGGAGGCGTTCTTTGGCGCTGTGCATGATTTGCATGGGTGACGAGAATGAAGCAGCGCGGGAGGATTGTAAATCCAAAACTACCAGCGCCGCGTTGAAATTAATAGCATGCCGACGGGGAGCGGGGTGTAACCAAACGGGCGGGCTGGGTGTTTGGCTTGGCGGAAAGGTAAATTCAAACAAAATCAAAATTATGAAACGTATCATCGTGGTTGCCTTGGCAACGTTCACCATCAGTTCACTCACCGTGCTACACGCCCAATCCGAGGAGGCCGCGCCGCTGCCGGCGCCGGCCAAGAAGGAGCGGGTGGACCGCGCGGCGCAGTTGAAGAAACAATTAAACCTGACCGACGAGCAATCCGCCAAGGTCAAGGAGTTGGAGCAGTGGCAGGCCGGGGAAAGGAAGAAGCTCGGCGGGGAGGCGGGCAAGGAACAGCGCGCCGAATTGCGGAAGCAATACGTCGAGAAGCTGAACGCCATCCTGACCAGCGAGCAGCGGACGGAGTTGGAGAAGCTGCACAAGGAGTGGGGCCAGAAGATGAAGGATGCGCGGGAGAAGAAGGGGCGGGAGCACCGGCATTGAACCGGTTCCGTAAAAAAGGCAATCCGCGAGGGTTGCCTTTTTTTTGGGGGTTCTCGCTGTTAACAGTGGAAGCGCTGACGTCGGTACTCTCGCCCCGGACTCCCGCGTGAGCGCATTCCCCTTCCGTGAAGGGGTGGCGGCGTTAGCCGACGGGGTAGTTCAGCGTTCAAGGGGAAAAGCGCGTCAACGCTGAACTACCCCGTCCGCTGGCGCGGCCACCCCTTCACGGAAGGGGAATTTACTCCGCGCAAACCAACCCTTTTCCGCTCATCTTCCGCGCTAGCACATTCTCCTTCACGGAAGGGGAATGCGCTCACGCGGGAGGCCGGGAGGAACTGCTATGACAGCGGGGCGCGGTGTTGGAGGAAGACGGCTTTTAAGTAGGCTAACTCGCGGACGGTGACGGGGTGGTCGGGGGCGTGGGCGGTAAGGGCGAGTTCGCGCATGGGTTTGCCGCTGGCGGTGACGGTGGCGCGGATGGTGTTGATAAATTCCTCCGCGTTGATGTGCGCGGTGCAGGAGGCGCAGACGAGGATGCCGCCGTCGGCGAGCAGACGCAGGCCGGCGCGGGCGAGGCGTTGGTAGGCGCGCAAGGCGGCGGGGCGGTCGGCTTCGCGCCGGGCGAGGGAGGGCGGGTCCAGGATGATGAGCGAGTAGCGCCGCCGCTCGCGTGCCAGCCAGTCGAAGGCGTCGGCTTGGATTTCCTCGTGCGGGCAGGCGCGGACGGTGGCGTCGCCGACGTTCAGGCGCCAGTTGTCGCGCAACTCGGCCAAGGCGCGGGGGCTGAGGTCCACGCTGGTCACGGCGCGGGCGCCGCCGCGCGCGGCGTGGAGGGAGAAGCCGCCGGTGTGACTGAAGACGTTGAGCACGGCGCGACCGGCGGCGAGTTGTCCGACGCGGCGGCGGTTGTCGCGCTGGTCGAGAAAGAAGCCGGTCTTTTGTCCGCACGCGACGTCGGCGTGGAACTTGAGGCCGTGCTCGTGGAAGATGACCGGTGCCGTGACCGGCGGGCCGCTGAGGGTCATGCCGTCGCGGTACTCGTCGTGGCGGATGTTGCGGCTGTGGCGCAGGACGATGGCGCGGTGGGGGAGGCGGGCGTTGAGCAGGTTGACCAGCAGCGGCAGGCGGGGGAACCAGGCGGCGGTGTAGATTTTCAGGACGAGAACGTCAGCGTAGCGGTCGAGGACGAGGCCGGGCCAATGGTCGTTCTCGCCGTTGACGAGGCGCAAGCCATCGGTGGCGGCGTCGGCGAGGCCGGCGCGCGCCGAGAGTGACCGCGCCAAGTTTTCCGCGAACCACGCCGCGTCAATGCGCGCGGGTTTGCCGTGGTGCAGGACGCGCAGGCGAATGGGGGAGTGGGCGTCGTAGAGGCCGACGGCGAGGAATTGGTCGTGCCGGTCGAAGACGGCGGCCAGTTCACCGTCAACGCCGGGACGGTTCTGCGCGCGCACACTGCCGTCGAAGACCCACGGGTGGCCCTGGCGGATTTTCGTTTCCGCCGCTGGGGTGACGCGCAGGCGCAGGGTGGGCGGGGCAGGGGACGGCTTCATGGTCTCAAGGTAAGGAAGCCTGATAAAATAAAGCGGGCCGGCGGGCGCGTCAAGGGTGCATTCAGATAAAAACGGCTTCCTTAAAATCATTGCCGGTTCCCTTAAAATTATTAGCGGCTTCCTTAAAATTGCCGCCGGCTTCCTTAAAGTCATATTAAGCGTGCTTAAAATAATTGTCAGGAGGCCGTTTTTGGTTCACAACTTGCTTGAGGCCAACGCCGGCTGGCTTTGGATGGTCAGGCGAAGTTATCTTATGATAAGTACCCATCACCTATTCGCCGCCTACCTCCCGACCACCGCCGATGGCCGCTACCATTGGGCGTTGAACTTGCTGGAGTACGTGGGTAGAAGGTTGAGGTTCGTCGCGCGGAGCCGCTGAGACGCGGAGGGTTTTGATAATTCAATTCCCCTTCCGTGAAGAGGTGGCCGCGTCAGCGGACGGGGTGTTTCAGCGTTGGGTGTGCCCCACAGGGGGCGAATCACCGCGCCTAGTTTGCCCCCTGCGGGGACGCGGGCGCTCTCTATAGCGGCCGTGGGTGCCGCTCGGCAGACCTCGCTGTACCCACGGTTATTTATATTCAGCCCCTGCGGGGCACGGGGGAACGCTGAAACACCCCGTCGGCTCCGCCGCCAACCCTCTACGAGAGGGGAATTTGTTGACGCAAGGCATGGTCGATGAGGATTGCCTCAGCGTGAGAGATTCCCCTCTCGTAGAGGGGTGGCGGCGGAGCCGACGGGGTGTTTCAGCGTTAAGGAATATAGGAAAGCCGCAAGCTGAAATGTTTTTTGGTTGTTACCTTCCCCGTCGGCACTTATAGTAACCCCCCTATGAGCAAACTCCTCCCCGTTATCGCGCTGGCGCTGGCCGGCGTTTTCACCAGTCACGCCCAGATGCAGACCGGCGCGCAGATGCAACATTATGCCGAGGTCTTTGACCTCAAAATCAATCAGCGCGCTTATCCTTATGAGGTCACGCTCATTGACAGTCAGCCCGTCGGCAATATCCTCACCCCCGGCGAGCAGCCCGCGTTCTCGTTTTTGGTGAACAACAACCTGGACGAACCCATCACCGTCACCGGCAAGTTCAGCGTCATCGCCTACGGCACGCGCGGCATCCCCGGCGATATTTGGTTGCCGGAGGTGTACAAAATCGGCGACTTGCCGGACTTGCCCGTCTCCGTTGACCTTCCCGCCAAGGGCGCGCAAATCGTCACCGTCAGCCCCGCGCTGCCGGCCACCCTCGGCGCTTACGCGCTCGTCCTCGACCTCGGCCCGCACGGGCGCCGCTTCGCCACCACGTGCGTCCGCACCTTCGCGGCCAGCCCGGAGAAAATCCAGTACCCCAAGCTCTCGCTGGACGACATCGGCGTGGAGGTCATCCACCGCCTCGGTGTGCAGGCTATCCGCATGGGGGTTGATTTTGTGCCGACGACCCACAAGGATTACGCGCAACGCATGGCGCGGCTGGACGCGGAGCTGCAGCGTTACGCGGCGCATAATATCACGGTGTTGTTGATGTTCGGCGCGGGGCCGACGGAGCAGCCGCTCGGTCGCGGGCGCCCGCATCTTACCGCCGACGGGGTGATGCGGCGCACCAAGGAGGACCTTGTGTGGATGCCGAGGGATGACGCTGATTTTCAGCGGTTCGTCGCCGGCCTTTGCCAAAAACACGGCTGGCCCAACGGCCCGGTCACCGCCGTCTCGCTGTGGAACGAGCCGTGGGAGGGTATCAGCATCAGCGGCTGGGGCGCGGATATGCCCCGTTACCGCGAGATTTTTACGGCGATGGCACAAGGCGTCGAGGAGGCGCGGGCGGGCGGCGCGCAGGTGCTTATCGGCGGGTGCGATTCGTCGGGGAACACGAATGACAAACTCTTTGGCGACGGCAAGGATGATTTTCTTAAATGGCTCGACGTGTGCACGATTCACTACCAAGGCATGACCGCGCCGGTCTTATACCGGCAGTGGCTCAACCGCCTAGGCCCGAACGGGCGCGTGAAGATTTGGGACACCGAGAGCTGGGTGGCGAATACGGACGACCGCGTCGCCGCCGTCATCGCCGCCAATCGCGCCGCCGGTTATGACCGCGCGATGGGGATTTTCGGCGGCAACATCGCCAGCCCCGTGCGGCGCGAGGTCAAGCTGCCGGACGGCGGGCGGCGGCGGGTGGAGACGTACCACGCCTGGCCCGCCGCCGCCGCCGTCGGCGCCGCGCAACATTTCATCGGCGAGCGCGAGTTCCGCGAGTTGTTGTTCAAGAACGGGCTGCCGTGGGTGATGGTGTTCGACGGGGCCGGGGGCGCGGCTGACGACGGCACCATCGTCATCGTCGGCGACCTCAAGGAAGCGTTCGGCAACACCATGCACTTCCGCAACGTGCGCGGCTTGGCGGAGCTTAAACACAAGGAGGCGCTGGCCGCCCAACTCGCCGCGCTGCCGGCGGGCGCGCCGGAACGCGCGCCGTTGTTGAAACAGCTCGCGGCCCCGGAGGTGTTGAGCAACGCCACGCTGACGCTGGACAACCCTGACCGGGAATTTATCGCCTACGATTACAGCGGCAACCCGCTGCCGGTCAGCGACACCATCACCGTCCCCCTCAACCACACCGGCAATTTCCTTCGCACCAACGGCGCCGCCGGCTCCTTCGCCCGCCTCGTCGTCGCCGTCGTCGCCGCCACCGTCAGCGGCTACGAACCGCTGAACGTCGTCGCCCGCGACCTCACCGCCCCCGTCGCCAGCAAGCCCGCGCTGCGGCTGACCTTGACCAACATCCTCAACCGCCCCGTCTCCGGCGCGCTCACCGTCAGCCTCGGCCAGCTCACGCTCGACGCCCCCGCCCGCCTCGACTTCAATGCGCACGAGACGCGGGAAATCAGCATCCCCGTCACCGGCGGCGCGGCCGTGCCGAATAACACTTACCCGCTGGCGTTCAAGTTCGACGCCGGCGCGGACGGTTACTCCACGCTGGCGGAAAACCTGCGCGTCAATTTTGTCAGCAAACGCACCGTCAGCGTGGACGGCAACCTCGACGACTGGCAGGACGCGCTGCCGCAACCCGTCGCCGCTGACGGCGACCAAGGCCCGAACTTGATGGAAGCCGCGTGGCTCCCGTTCGCCAAGTTCGACCTCTCGCAACAAGCCGGCGTCGCCACCGCCTACCTCGCGCACGACGACCAGTATTTTTACTTCGCCGCGAAAATCGCCGATAACACGCCCGACCCGGGCACCGTCCGCTACGAGACGCGCGACGACGACGCCTATTATTATCCCCCCGTGGCCTACCAGTACGACGCGGACAAAACGCTGCTCAAGACCGAGCTAACGTGGAACAACCCTTGGCGCGACGAGGCCGCCCTGTTCCTCCCCGGCTCGAAAACCGAGCGCAGCCACACCGCGTGGAACAGCGTGGCCGGCCGTTTCGCCGTGGACCTCGACCTGCCCGCCGACCACGCCACCCTCGTGACCTTCTACTTGCTGGACTGGGACAACCACGACCGCGGCCGCCGCGCCACCAAAATCGAAGTCTTCCCCGCCGGCGCCGCTGCCGGAGACAAACCGCTCGCCGCCGCCGTCGTCAAGGAATACGGCTTCGGCAACTACCTCACCTTCCGCCTCGCCGGCAAACTGCGCGTCATCTTCAGCAACGCCCACGGCGGCCGCGACTGGCGCAGCGCGACCCTCAGCGCCATCTTCTTCGACCCCGACGCGGAGCCGCTGACCGGCCCCGCCGCCCAACTCACCGCCACCGACCTCACCACCGGTGCCAACTGGCCGGGCCAATACGGCCGGGACGGCCACCACATCTTCGGCAGCGCGGCCAACTACCCCGCCTACGCCAAAGTCACCACCCCCGAAGTTGACGTGAAGAAAGAATACCACTGGCCCGAAGGCGTCCGCCGCTACAGCTACCGCAAACAACCCGACCTCCCCTTCGGCAGCACCCCGAAATTCGACAACGTGCAAATCGCCTTCAACGTCATCCCCTCCGACGAAAAGCTCGACATGGTCTTATTCCCGCCCGGCACCATGCCGAACTTCATCCCGCGCACCGACACGGATTATGAATACGCCTTGAACAAAGTCGCCGACGCGCACGGTGGCGGCGTGGAAATCTGGCGCAGCTATTACCCCGGCATGCCGCGCAAAACCTTCTACCCGCGTCAAGGCGCCAGCCCGCACGACGGCCCCGTGAAGAACGGCAAGCTCGTCATCAACTACGACGGCAACACCCGCATCGTCGAAGCCGCCATCCCGTGGGAAGAAATCCCGCTGGTCAAACAAGCCCGCGACGCCGGCCGCCCCATCAAATTCACCTACCGCGTGAACGACAACGCCGGCCCCGCGATGGAACTGGCGACCGACCGCAGCGCCGCCAAGCACAACTCCTACACCCTGCACCCCGAGTGGATTACCCACTGGTCGAACGAACTGGAATTCGCCTTTGAGAAATAACCTCCCGCCCCCTCGGAATATCAACCCGGCGGCAATCAAATGAGCAAGCGCGGCATAATTCCCCTTCCGTGAAGGGGTGGCGCGGAGCGACGGGGTAGTTCAGCGTTCGGTTTTGGCCGTTTCCCTTAAACGCTGAACTACCCCGACGGCTGGCGCCGCCACCCCTTCACGGAAGGGGAATGCGCTGGCGCAGGAGGCCGGGGCGGTGGGGGAAGGGCGGCGTCAGCGCTGCCACTGCTAACCGCGAGGAACTTCAAATGTTAGCTACAAGGCGCGAGCAGCAAACCCGCGCCCCATAGCTTCGCCGGAGATGAGGAGCGATTTTCTGTTTGTCAATCCCCGCGCCGGACGCTAACAATATTGCCCTTATGATTACCGTGCAACCTCATTTCGGTTGGGAGAACGTGCTGGTTCTCGCAAACAAACAAGTCGAACTGTTCATCACGCTGGATGTCGGGCCGCGCATTTTGCGCTTCGCGTATCGGGGCGGGAAAAACGTGTTCAAGGAATACGCCGCGCAGCTCGGCACGACTGGTGAGAAAACTTGGCTGAATCGCGGCGGGCACCGCCTCTGGGTCGCGCCGGAACTCAAGGGCACGTATTATCCCGACAATCGCGCGGTCCAGGCCGCGGTTATTGATGACTTCACCGTCAGCGTCCGCGCCGCGCCGGAAACGGCCAACGGCTGGCAAAAGGAAATCATCGTCGCGCTGTCGCCGGCCAAGAACGAGGTCAAGGTCACGCACCAACTCAGGGCGTTGCGTGATATTAAATTCGACACCGCGCTGTGGGCGCTGAGCGTGATGGCCGCCGGCGGCGTCGCGATTGTCCCGCAGCCGAAACTCGGCACGCATCCGCGTGACTTGCTGCCGACGCGCGTCGTCGTGCCGTGGGCGTACACCAGCCTCAGCGACCCGCGTCTCACCTTCACGGAAAAACGCTGGCTGGTCAGGCAGGACGCCGGGGCAAGGAAGCCGATTAAGTTCGGCCTGTTGCACACCGAGGGCAAGGTCGGCTACCTGAACGGCAACTTGTTATTTACCAAAACCATTGCGTTGAAAAAAGGCGCGGCGTATCCCGATTTCGGCGTGAACACCGAGTTGTTTACGGACCAAGATATGCTGGAGGTGGAGAGCCTGGCTCCGTTGTCGCGCCTGAAAAAAGGGCAGGTGACAGAACATGTGGAAACCTGGACTTTGCAAAAAGTCACCAACACCAACCCGCTGACGGTGCGGTTGTAAACGCCGGTAATCTCGCGCCAAGCCGCCAAGTTTTCTAACCTGATATTAACTTGGCGTCTTTGCGGCTTGGCGCGAGGTTTTGTTAGAGATACTTCGCCGCCTCCTGCACGTCCTTGTCGCCGCGGCCGCTGAGGTTGACCATCAGGATTTTATCTTTCGCCAGCAGCGGCGCGGCTTTCAGCGCGAAGGCGACGGCGTGCGCCGATTCCAGCGCCGGGATGATGCCTTCCAACGCTGACAAGGTCTTGAACGCCGCCAGCGCCTCATCGTCAGTGGCGTAGGTGTACTCGGCGCGGCCTGTGTCGCGCAGGTAGGCGTGTTCCGGGCCGACGGCGGCGTAGTCCAGGCCGGCGCTGACGCTGTGGGTCAATTCAATCTGACCGTCGGCGTTCTGCAACAGGTACGATTTCGTGCCTTGCAACACGCCGAGGCTCCCGCCTTGAAACCGCGCCGCGTGACGCCCCGGCAAAATCCCCTCGCCGCCGCCTTCGACGCCGACCAGACGCGTGTCGCGGTCATTGAGAAACGCGGTGAACGCGCCGATGGCATTACTCCCGCCGCCAACGCACGCGACGACCACGTCCGGCAAGCGCCCTTCTTTTTCCAACATCTGCCCCCGCGCCTCGTCGCCGATGACGCGCTGGAAATTCCGCACCAGCAGCGGGTACGGATGCGCCCCGTAGGCCGTGCCGAGGATGTAATGCGTGTCGTGGATGTTCGTGACCCAGTCGCGCATCGCCTCGTTGACCGCCTCCTTCAGCGTCTTCTGCCCCGCCGACACCGGCACCACTTTCGCGCCGAGGAATTGCATCCGCGTCACGTTCAGCGCCTGCCGCGCCATGTCCACCTCGCCCATGTACACCACGCATTCCAGCCCGAACCGCGCCGCCACCGTCGCCGTCGCCACGCCGTGCTGGCCCGCGCCGGTCTCGGCGATGACGCGCCGTTTGCCCATGCGCCGCGCCAGCAGCGCCTGGCCCAGCGCGTTGTTGATTTTGTGCGCGCCGGTGTGCAGCAAATCCTCGCGCTTCAAATAAATCCGCGCGCCGCCGCAACGCTCCGTCAGCCGCGCGGCGAAATACAGCGGCGTCGGGCGCCCCGTGAAGTCGCGTTGGAAATTTTGCAACTCCCGCTGAAACTCAGGGTCACGGTCAGCGGCCGCGTAGACCCGCGTCAACTCCGCCAGCGGCGCCATCAAAATCTCCGGCGCGTACTGTCCGCCGAAGATTCCGAAATAGCCGCGCTCGTCAGGTAATGTTAGTATGTTTTGCATAGGTCGATGAATTTTTTTAATTTGCCGAGGTCCTTCCGTCCGTGGCTGGCCTCCACGCCGCTGCACACATCCACCGCGTAAGGCCGCACCGCGTCCAGCGCCGCGCGCACATTGTCAGCGTCCAGCCCGCCGCTGAGGATGACCGGCTTGTCCGTCGCCACCGCGAACCGCCGCGCCAGCGTCCAGTCGAACGTCTCTCCCGTGCCGCCGAAATCCGCGCTGAGTTTGTCCAGCAGGAAGGCGTCCACGTCGTAAGTTTCCGGTCGTGCGCCGTCCATCAGCGGCAACCCGAACGCCTTGATGAGCCGCAGCGGCCGCAGCAACGCGCAATCGCCGCGCCCCTCGCTCCCGTGCAGTTGCCACACGTCGAACGCGCGCCGGCGGTCAAGCTCGCGCACCTGTTCGAGCGGCATATTCACGCTGACGGCGACGCGCTGCACATACGGCGGCAACGCGCGCGCAATCCTGACCGCCTCGTCAGCGGGGATGAAGCGCTTGCTGTTCTCGAACAACACAAACCCCACCGCATCCGCCCCGTGGTCAACGGCAGCGAACGCGTCCGCCCGGTTCGTCAGCCCGCAAATTTTCACCCGTATCATGACCGTCCGCCCTTCTTTGCCGCCTGTTCCTTCGCCAACTCAATGCCGGCGCCCAATCCCGCCGAGGCAAAATATTGTTCCAACGCCACTATCAGCGGCTTGAGGTCCGTGCTCACCACCAGCCACACGTTGTTAGGTTGGTCTTTAAGTTTCATAAACAACACACCGGTCGTGCGCGATGGCGGCGCGGCGGAACGGATTGGTGATGGCGTCCACCGCGCCCGCGCTCAGAAAATCAACCGTCATCCCCAGCAGCCGGCCGATTTCCTCCTGCAACTCCACCAGCCGCAGGCCGGGCAGCCGGTCGAAGGCGGCGATTAAATCCACGTCACTGTCAGCGACGGCCTCCCCGCGCGCCACGGAGCCGAACACCTCCAGCTTGCGAATGGCGTTGGCGCGGCAAAAATCCCGCACCGCCGCGCCACGCAAGCGCTCCATGACTTTGTTCTGCGGTTGGTCGTTCATGAAAAAAAACTAGCTCATTTGCGCCGCCACTTCAAGCCGACTTCAACTCCGCCATCATCCCGCGCACATCGTCGCTACGCATCAGCGCCTCGCCGATGAGGAAACACTCTATCCCCTCCGCGCGGCAAAAACGAATGTCCTCCGCCGTCCTGATGCCGCTTTCGCTCACGCCGAGACAGTCCGCCGGTATCTCCCCCGCCAGTCGCGCGGTATGCTCCAGCGACACCTCGAACGTGCGCAAATCGCGGTTGTTAATCCCGATGATGTCCGCCCCCACATCCAGCGCCCGGTCCAGCTCCGCCAAGTCATGCACCTCCACCAACACATCCAGTTGCAAATCCCGCGCGAGATTGAACAACCGCTCCAGCTCACCGTCAGCGAGCGCGGCGACTATCAACAGCACCGCGTCGGCGCCGGCGACGACGGACTCGTAAATTTGCCATTCATGCAAAATAAAATCCTTCCGCAACAGCGGCGTCTCCACCTGCTGCCGGATGTCGCGCAAATAATGCAGCGCACCCTGGAAAAATTTCTCGTCCGTCAGCACCGACAGCGCCTCCGCGCCCGCCCGCTGATACTCGCGCGCCTGGTTGACCGGGTTAAACTCCGCCGCGATGACCCCCGCTGACGGTGACGCCTTCTTCACCTCCGCGATAATCGTCACCTCGCCGGGCCGGTGCAGCGCGCGCTTGAACCCGCGAAAGTCATCGCGTTGCA
>JAISCS010000073.1 GCA_031265365.1 Verrucomicrobiales bacterium | reverse complement strand
GCCGACGGCTGGTTCATCGAGCCGCAAGCGCAAGCAAACTACCTGCACAACTTCGCCACCGCCTACCGCGCCGGCGCGCTGACCATCACCCCCCGTGACCTCGACGCCCTGCAACTCCGTCTCGGCGGCGTCTTCGGCAAAACCATCCGCCTCACCAACAGCGGCGCCCTGCAACCCTATCTCAAAGCCAGCGCCGTAGAACTCATCAGCAGTGGCGGCGAACTCCGCACCGGCGGCCAGTCACTCCGCGCCAACCTCGACGGCACCCGCGCCGAATTTGGCGCCGGCCTAATCTGGCAACTCGACGCCAACAATCAGCTTCACTTGGATTACGAAGCGTCCTTCGGCGACAAATACAATAAACCCTGGGGCCTAACCGCCGGCTACCGGTATCAGTTCTAAAAAAACTCAGGCCACAAAGACGCCAAGACACGAAGTTTTGTAAATTTTGAAAGATAATTAAACGGAAAAAACGAATATGAAATTACCTCCATTCACCGCTGTCGCCTTGGGCGCGACGGCTTTGCCAACCCTGTCCCCCGCAACGCTGAACTACCCCGTCGGCTTGCGCCGCCACCCCTTCACGGAAGGGGAATTAGCTCGCGCTCCCGTCATCCTGAGCGGAGCGCCGCAGACGCGGAGTCGAAGGACCGGCACAGCACGGTTCATCCGTTTGGATGCGAGCGAGCCGTTGAGATTGGGCACACCGGTCCTTCGACTGCGCCGTTGCGCGGCTCCGCTCAGGATGACGGGGGGCGGGGTCACGGTCAGCGGGGTCGGTTTCCGCGTCAGCGATTCCCCTTCCGTGAAGGGGTGGACGCGCAGCGGACGGGGCAGTTCAGCGTTCGGTACTGACGGCGGGCTACCGGTAGCAGTTCCAAAAACTCCGGCCACGAAGACGCCAAGACACGAAGTTTTTTAATTTTGAAGGATAACTAAAAAAAAAGAAAACATAACGGAGAAAAACAAATGAAAAAAATAAAAACAATGAAACTAACAATGAAACTGGTCGCACTGGGGCTTACCCTGCTGCCGCTGACGCTGGCGCGTGGCGCGACTTATAACTACAACCTCGTCGAGGTGCTGTCCGGCAGCACCCCGTCCGCCTGCGCAGCCACCCCTTCATGGCAGGGGAATTCGCGGAAAGAAATTATTATGTGGAATTCCACCGCTCATGGGATGTAACCGTTTTTTTTCGCGGCCCGCTGCCGAGGCAAGCGAGAGTCAAAAATATTTTTGTGGGCCGTTGACCGCGCCAGCGCGGCTCAAAATTTTTTTGACCCTCCCTTTCGGGCAAAAAACAACCCCGAAATTTGCCTCGGGGCTGTCGGCAAGACGTTATTACGCAACAGGTTGCGCTGGCGCCTCGCCGTCGGGCGGTGCCGCCGGCGTCCGTTTGTGACCGGTGCTCTTGTGCTGGGCGATGAGGGTCTTGCACTTGGCGACCAGGGCGGCGTATTCGACCAAAAAATCGCGGCACGCCTGCTGTTCCTCCGCCGCGCCGCCGCGAATGACTTGGAGCATGTTCGCCAACGCCGAGTCCGTCTCGGCGCGCAATTCGGGGATGTTGGCGCGAACGGTGGTGAGGGCTTCCTGCAACCGCTCGCGGTATTTGGTTTCAAACTCGTGATTTTTGACCCGCGCCGCCTCGACCAACGGGGTAAGGCTGAGTTGCTCGACGTAATCCTTGGCCGGGGCCGCGTCGAAGTCCTCGAGGAGATTGCGGAGCGTGCCGGTCTCCTGCAAATAATCCAAATGCTTGCGGGTCTTGTACCGGTCGAGGATGGCCTGGAGCTGCAGGGCCTTGTCGTGGCGGGAGTCAGTGTTGACGACGTGGCGCTGGGCGGCGACGCCCTCGCGCAGGGCGCGGTAGCAAAGGTCGCGCTCGTCGTCAAGTTTTTTAATCTCTAGCGTGAGCGCGCTGCCGAGGGCGGGTTGCAAGGCGGCGTCGAGTTTTTTGAGCGCGGCGGTGAATTTGGGCCGGGTCTTGGCGACGCCGAGGCTGGCGAGGTTGGCGCGGACGGCGAGTTCGTCGGCGAGGGGGTAAAATTCAAACGCTTCCTCGTGGCGGAGTTGATACACGGGGAAGCCCAGGACGGCGTTGGTAAGGTCTGGCATAAGTAACAGGTCTTTGGTGTGAAGGCAAAGGGGAGACGAAGTTTTTTGGTTGGTTAAGTTCGCGGCCCCGTTAAGTCACGCCGACCACGCGCCACTGCCATTCCTCTGTTCACGGGATAGAACCGGATTTTTGCATACCATCACCGCAGAGATGCCAAGTTGGTTTTAAGCAGTGGATGGTGGGGATTGCTCCAAGTTCATTTGCCGGGTAATGCGTTCTTTGATGCGGGGCCAGATGGCGATGGCCTGCTCGGTTTTTACCACAATACGGGTTTCGTCCAAGCTCGTGCCATAGGTGGCGCGGAACAAGTGCCGGAAGGATTTTAGGTCTTCCAGAAAATCAACCTCCTGTTTGTCGCAGGGATAGTTGGCGTAGTATTCCCGCAAGAGCCGCGTATGATAGGAACCGTCGGCAACCAGTTTGATGCCGCGAACCGCCAGACTTCTTTCGGCGATTTTTTCCAAGCCATTGTACAAATGTTGCAGGTGCAGCACTGTTCCCGCCAACGCCGTGGCCAAATCTTCCAAGGCTACATGGTCAACGGCGCGCCGGTCTTGCGTCAGTTGATTAATCACGATGTCCAGCCGCCGCAAATCGTCGGCAATATCGGTCAGGTAATGGTTCATATTTCCATTCCGCGTTCCAAGACCCGCTGTCGAAAAGAATCGCGGCAAAATCCCGCCGGACGGAAATCAATCTCATAGTCAGCGAACGCGGTCATCATGCGCCCCATGACAACGCCCTCGCGGTCTTTGGAGACACCCTCGAAGTAAATGTCGATGTCCGAGTGACCGGGGACATAGAAGCCGTCAATGACTGAGCCGTAGAGGAGCACTTTGGTCGCGCCGAAGTCGTGGCGCAGACGGTCGGCGACTTGCCGGGCGACTTGCCGCGCTTCTTCTTGCGGGACATAGCGGACCTGGTCAATGATTTCCATGCGGGAAAGGTTAGCACATCTCGCGGGCAAGTTCAAGCGGGGAGGCAAGAGGTTGATATATTTGGTTCTATCCCGTGAACAGAGGAATGGCAGTGGCGTGAGGTAAACGCAGCATAATTCCCCTGCCGTGAAGGGGTGGCGCGGAGCGCCGGGGTAGTTCAGCGTTAGTTTGGAGTTTTGAAATTGGAAATTGGAATTTACTTGAAGTTTGGCATTTGGAATTTGGTGCTGGGTTTTTATTAACGCTGAACTACCCCGTCCGCTCCGCGGCCACCCCTTCACGGAAGGGGAGCTCACGCAGGGGCATGGGCGGTGGCGGGTATTCCGGCGTCAGCGCTGCCACTGCTAACAGCGAGGAACTAAAAAACTACCCCTCGCCCGCGCGAAAAAACTGGCTTAAGTGCAACAAAAACCTTGTTATGTCTATTCCTATTGCGGACGAATTGCCTACGCTAATGCCTAGTTCAACCAAGGAAAAGCGATGCAAACCATAAGAAATATAAATTCATGGGCTTGATTGGCGCGGGGATGATGTTGGTCAATGTCAGCGTTTATGCGGACCAGACGTGGACCGGAATCGCTGATAATGATTGGTTTAATAGTAGCAACTGGGTTGGTTCCGGGGACATATATTACATCAACAATGTCACCGCCAACGCACCGGTGTTTAACAGCGGCACTTTGTCCGTCAACGCGTTGCGCGTGAGCGATGGCACCGGCTTTGGCGTGTTGACTATCAGCGGTGGCACGCTGGCGGTGAACGAGGGTAATGACCGCTTGGTGGTGCTCGGCAATGGCGGCGGAAACCCGGCATGCTCAACGTGCAGGGCACCGGCTACTTGTACTTGGAAGCCGGCGGCGGCGGGAATGGCACTCGCATGCTGGTCGGCAACATGACCTCTGGCACCTTGAACGTCACCGCCAGCGGTAGCATCCGCGTCGAGGCCAATGGCACGCATTACGTCGGTGGCAACAGCGCCCTCGGAGTCCTCAACCTGTCGGGCAACGGACGCTATTCCTCCTCCAATGCCATGACGCTTGGCAGCGGTGCGTCCGCCAGCGGCGTCATCAACCTCAACGGCGGTGTCCTGGAAGTTCCGCAGTTGCTGAAAGGTGCCGGCGGCGCCACCCTCAACGCCAACGGCGGTATCCTGCAAGCCTCCGCTGGCAGTGCTAATTTCCTCCAGAATGTCACCACCAACATCCTCGCCGGAGGGTTATATTTTTCAACTGACGGTCACACGGTAACGCTTGCCAACGTTTTGTCCGGCGCGGGTGGTTTGACCAAGACCGGCGCGGGGACGCTGCTGCTGAACGGCGAGAATACTTACGCGGGCGACACCACCGTCAGCGGCGGCACGCTGGAAATCGGCAATGTCTCGGCGCTCGGCGCGCGGGCGGATTTGTCCATCGCCAGCGGCGCGCTGGTGAATTTGAATTACAGCGGGGCCATCGCGCTGGACAGTTTGTTGCTCGACAGTAGCGTCATCGGCACGCTGACGGTCGGCCAAGATTACAACGCCGCACAATTGAACACGCTGCTCGGTGCGAGCATCTTCGGCGGCGACGGACTCCTCAACGTCAGCGTCATTCCTGAGCCGACCACTTTTTCCTTGCTCCTCTTGGCGGGCGGGGGCCTAGTCTTGCTGTCGCTGGCGTGGCGCCAAATGATTATGAAAACCATAACCAAAAAATTAATCGGCGGGTTGGTCGGTTTGGGGTGTACGTTGGGATTCAATGCATCGGCGCAAACCAATTAGCTATGATTTGAAATTCACGGGCGGCAGCGGCCTATGCGCGGTGCTGTCACCAGGCGGGAACAAAAATACGGCTGGCTGGTGGAGCTATGGCAGCGCCGCTGGCTTGGGGACGGAATACGGGCATTATGAATTGGGCGCGGACTCCAACATGGTGGATAATGACCAGACGTTGCTGACAGCGCAAGCATCGGATATTGCCAATTATCTAAACACCAACAAAAACACGTGGATGCGGTTGGAATTTGCGTTATATGACTGGGCCGGCACCGCAACCTTCTCGTTGGACAATTTGACGGTCGGCTTGATTCCCGAACCATCCACCTACGCCTTGCTCATCATCGGCCTGTCACTGTCAGCGGCTTGTGTTTTCTTGCGTCGGCACCGACGCTTGAGTTAATGATTGCCCCGGTCCGGCTTTATTGTAAAGTCGCGGTGGAAAAATTGCCGCGACTTTTTTATCACTAACAACAACATGAAAAACACACACCCCCCTCCCGCATGGCTCAAGGACGCCGTGTTTTATCAAATCTACCCGCAGTCGTTCTATGACACCAACGGCGACGGTATCGGCGACTTGCCCGGCATCATCGCCAAGCTCGACTATATTCAATCGCTCGGCGTGACCGCGCTGTGGCTCAACCCAATTTTCACGTCCCCGTTCGGCGACGCCGGTTATGACATTTCCGATTTTTACCAAGTCGCGCCGCGTTATGGCACTAACCGAGACCTCCAGCGGTTGTGCGCGGAAGCCCATCGGCGCGGGATGCGCGTGTGTCTTGACCTCGTGGCCGGTCATTCCTCTAACCAGCACCCGTGGTTCCTTGCCTCCGCCAAGCCGGAGAAAAACAAATACTCCGACTGGTACGTGTGGACGGATTCCGCGTGGACTTCGGAAACGGGCGCGGTGCGCGGTTGCTCCGAGCGCGACGGCGGTTATTTGCCGAATTTCTTCTGTTTTCAACCGGCGCTGAATTACGGCCACGCCAAACCCGACCCAAAGAAAAAATGGCAGTTGCCGGTGACGCATCCCGCCGTCCAAGCGGTGCGGCGGGAGTTGAAAAATATCATGAAGTTCTGGCTCGACCTGGGCGCGGACGGGTTTCGCGTGGACATGGCGTCCTCATTGGTGCGCGGGGATGCTGACGGCGCGGGGTTGCGCGAGTTGTGGCGGTTTTACCGTCAATGGCTGGACCGGGACTATCCCGAAGCCGTGCTCATTTCCGAGTGGAGTAATCCGCGCCGCGCCATTGGCAGCGGGTTTGACATTGACTTCATGATTCATTTCAACGAACCGGCTTACTACAAATTACTCGGCACCGCGTGGGAAGCCGGCGGCGGCGTGGCGACGCAAGTGTTTTTTGACCGCCAAGGGCGCGGGGACGTCGCGGAATTTTTAAGCAGCTATCTGCGGAATTTTCGGGCGACGCGCGGGCGCGGTTATATCTCGCTGCCCACGGGCAATCACGATTTCCCGCGCCACAGCCGCGGGCGCGCGGAGCGGGATTTGCGGGTGATTTACGCGATGTTGTTCACCATGCCGGGCGTGCCGTTCATTTATTACGGCGATGAAATCGGCATGAAGTATCTGGAAAACCTCACGTCCAAGGAGGGCAGTTACCAAAACCGCACCGGCACACGGACGCCGATGCAGTGGGACAGCGCGCGCAACGCCGGTTTCTCCACCGCGCCGCCGGCGAAGTTGTATCTGCCGGTGGATGGCCGCGCCGCCGCGCCGACCGTGGCACGACAGGAGCGCGACCCGCAATCCCTACTGAACCTGACGCGCCGTTTGCTGGTCCTGCGCCGCCGGCATCCGGCCTTGGGCAACACGGGCGATTTCCGGCCGGTGTACGCGAAGAAAAAAAGTTATCCGCTGGTATATGAACGACGCTTGAATGGCGCGCGGTGCTGGGTGGCGGTGAATCCGACCAATCGCCCGCTGCAGGTGACCTTGCCCGCCGTCGCCGGCGCGGAAAAGCTCGAGGCATTGGACGCCGATTTGACCAAGCGGGGAACCAAGACGACGCTGACGATGAAGCCGGTTTCATTTGGCATTTGGTCGGTGGCAGGTACCCGCGGGTCGGCGCATTAATCAAGCAAACTCCCAACCAAGTAGCGCGTCAGTTTGATTTTTTAACGCAAAGCCGCCAAGAATCTTGGAAACAGGTTAGTTGTGTATCATTAAAAAAACTTTGCGTCTTTGCCCCTTTGCGTCTTTGCGTTAATTTCCGCAAACTGGCCTCACCCATCCGTTCGCGCCCGCACCTTTTTCCGGGTACACGAAAGTTTTCCTCCGGTGCGCAAAAGTTTTTCTCCGATGCGCGCGTTAACCGTCAAAGGCATGCGCGTACCTTGCACTAACTTGCGTTTACCTTTGACAGGTAGGTGCCTACCGGAGAGAAAATTTCGCCTACCCGAAGCAGGTAGGCCGCGTGTCGGCGCATTATAGTCAAGCCAACCCCAAATCAATATTAAGAGTATCTCATGAATCTTTACGATAATTCAGGTTCCTCGCTGTTAGCAGTGGCAGAGTTGACGCCGGCCCCTCCCACCGTCCCACCGCCTCTGCCTCCTGCGCCAGCGAATTCCCCTTCCGTGAAGGGGTGGCGGCGCCAGCCGACGGGGTAGTTCAGCGTTAAAGGGGAATTCACGGAAGGGGAATTATGCTGCGGCCACTGCACGCCGCCGCGATTCCAATGTTCGCGGGATAGAACCTTATTTTTACTGATGGCACGTCCACGGCGGCGAGTCGGTGGTGTATGGAATGGGCTGGTTTGCCGCGGGGATGGGCTTGGCGGCGACTTGGAAGACGGGATAGATGTATTGCCGCCCGTGTTTCGGGTCGTCCTTGAACGGATACGCCACGCCTTTTTTCTCGATGAACACCCACGCGCCAAACAAGGTGCCGGGCCACTCGCCGATGAGGATGTCGAGGTCAATGATTTGGTCCTTGCGGCAGTCGAACCAGTCGCCGTGCCGCAGTTTGCCCTCCACCGTGCGGATGTTCGGATGGTCCGGTTCCGGCTCGCGCCAGTTGCTGTAGTTGGTGCCTTGGTAATGTGAGAACAGCACGGTCTTGCCGTTGACCGCGACGGCCATCACATCGTCCGCGATGCCGACGAAGCGGTAAGTGCCGTCCGCCGGCGGCGAGACTTGGCCTTTATAGACCACAATCCACTCGCACGGCTCGACCACGCCTTCCAGACCGAACGCCTTGGGCGCGGCGCCGGCGCTGACGTTGGGAATGAACACCTCGGTCGCATAGACCGGGCGCGCGGCGCGAAAAAATCTCGCCAGCGCGCTTTCGTCCCAGTTGCTGTTGAGAAAATCGCCGATGGTTTTCATGTAGTTCACCTGCAGCCGCCCGCCTTTTTGCGTCCGCTTGAAGTCGTAGAAAATGCCGATGAGCGCGGCGTCCTTTTTTTCCAGCGAGCCGAAGGCGGAGGACTCGTCCGCTGACCGTGGCGCGGCGCTGGCGGTGAGCGCGGCCAGTGCCAGCGGCAGCGCCCGGCGGAAAAAAGCAAGCGTGCTCATAAAAAATCACTGCGCCGGGAATTCGCCGTTGGCGAGGTTTTTCTGGTATTGCTCGACCATGCCGCCGTACTCGACCGGCGCTTTTTCCTTTTGCAGCAGCAGCAGGTTCTCGCGGTCCTTCGGCGATAAATTGTTGATGGCGGAGAATGACGTGTTCTCGGCGGCGGTGGCGGCGGCCTTCATGTTGTCGAGCGCGCCGTTTTGCGCGCCAGGCGCCGGCTTGAAGCCGGGCGGCTGGCTCGCCGCGCTTTGCTGCTGCTGTTGCCGCTGGGTTGATTGCGCCATTTTTCGGTCCAGCGCTTTTTTAAGGTCGTCAATCGCCGGCGCGAGCTGCCACAGCGCCTGGACATTTTCATCCAACGCTTTTTTCGTGTCGTTGCCGCCCAGTCGCTCCGCCGCTTTTTTCGTGTGCGCGCCGGCGCCTTGGAAATTCTTTTGCGCCGATTGCTCGCCGGTCTGCGCGGCGGCTTGTTGCGCCTGGTCAATCATCGCCCGCGCCCGGTCCAAGTGTTGCTGGGCCAGGTTCTTGTCACCGGTGCTGCCGCCGTCCTTCGGCGGTTTTTCCATCGTTCCGCGCATATTGCGCTCGGCCAGTTTCAACTGCTGCGCCGCCTGCCGCGCGTGGTTCAGCGCGTCGGCGAGCATTTGCGTCGCCGCGTCCTGCCGCGCGCCGTCAGCGTCCTGCCGCTGGTCTTGCGCGCCGTTCAACTGGTCGGCGGCGGCCTGCAAATTCTCGCCCAGCTTTTGCAAGCTCGCCGCCGCCGCCTGCTCTTTCTCCGTCAGCGCCGAGACCTGCGGCGCGCGCGCCATGAACTTGTCCGCCATGATTTGTTTCGCGTCGGCGACTGCCTGCCGCGCGGCGTCCATGTGCGGCTTGGTGTCCGGCTTGAGCCTCGCCAGCTCGTCTTTCATCAGGTCGAGTTTGTCGGCGATTTGATTTTGCTGCTTGGTAAAACTCGTCTTTTCGCCGCCCCACATCGACGGCGTTTTGTCCGCGAGCGCCTTTTCCACCACCGCCATCTGCTTGAGCGACGCCGCCATTTCCCGCAAACGGTCGGCCTTGGGTTTTTTCGCGTGCAACGCCTCAATCATCACCTTCAGGCCGCCCATGATTTGTTCCTCCACCGCCGCCGCCTGCGGGTAGTTCCGGCCCGTCTCCACCACCGACAGCGGCGCCAGCTCGCGCAATTTCACCCCCTCGCCCGCCAGCAACGCCGCGGCGAACGACTGCCGCGCCGACGGGGTGCCGCGCACGGCGAGGTTTTTTAGCGTGTCAAGCACCAGCGTGATTTCACCCGCCACCGCGTCCTGTTCGCCGGCGACGAGCCGCGCGAGGGTTTGGTGATTCCACGCCGGTTTGCCCGGCGCGGACTTGCCCTCGTGCAACGTCAGCGTCTCGCGCCGGTTGACCGCCTGCCGCAACGCCAGCGCGTCGAGCCGCGCCGCGATGGCCACCTCGTCGCGTTGCAAGGCGAGCTGGTCCACGATTTCCTGCAAGGCGAGGCGGATTTTTTTTTGCGCCGTGCCGGCTTTCACCAACAGCGCCTTGTTTTGCCCCACGTCGTCCTCGCGGCTGGCCGCGCGCAGCAGTTCCGTCACCGCCGCCATGTCCGTCTCGCCGATGGCCTTCAACCGGTCCAGCAATTTTTGCGTGCGGGCCAGCTCCTCCGCCCCAACGGGATTGTTTTTGAACTCGTCGAGCAACTTGGCAATTTCGCGGTCCAGAAATTTCAAGCGCCCGCGAATCTGCTCCTGCGCGACACTGGCCTGGTAAGCCGCCGTCTGTGCCGTCGCGTGGTCACCGTCAGCGGCGGTGGCCACGCTCGCGCCGCTGACGGTGAGCCACGCGGCGGCCCATATGCAATACTGGATTTTCATGAGGGAATTTTCCTCCATCGCGAAAAGTTTTCAACAAGAAAATATATTTGCGTGCAACCTTTCAAAATTAGTGATTCAACAATGGCGTGGAAGAACCTTATTGGTTCTATCCCGTGAACAGTGGAGTGGCGGCGGCGTGAGGTAAGCGCAGCATAATTCCCCTTCCGTGAAGGGGTGGCGGCGCAAGCCGACGGGGTAGTTTAGCGTTAACAGGGACCTCGCCCCAAACGCTGAACTACCCCGGCGCTCCGCGCCACCCCTTCACGGAAGGGGAATTATCAGCGCCGACCACGCGCCACGGTAATGCCACTGTTCACGGGATAGAACCTTATTTTTCCTCCCGCATGGCGTTTTCGATGCGCTCGCCGACTTTTTCGGTGGCGGTCTTGGCGCGGTCAATGTCCTCCGCTTTCTCGGCCAGCGCGGCGACAAACTCGGCGCGCTTGGCCTCGGCGCTGACGATGTCAAACATCTTGCGCCGACTCGCCGCCGGCTGCTGCCGTGCCAGGTTGTTGTTGTCCGTCGCCTCAATCCAGCACGACACGGCATCGCCCACCCGCAGCGGCGGTTGCATTCGCGCGAGGTTCAACTCGAACGTCTGCTTGAGCGCGGCCACCCCCGCCGGCACGGTCAGCGGCAGCTCGCCGCTCTCGGCCGCCACCGACCTGCCCATGGCGTCGGGACGGAAGATTTGGTAGCGCACGGCGACCTTCCTCAAGCCGTGGTCGTCGCGCACGGAGAACACCAGCGCCGGCTGGTCCCCCGGCAGCACGGTGGTCTTTTCTTTTTTCGGCTGCAACAGCGTCACCACCGGCGCGCGGTCGGGCTGGATGTCCACACGGTATTCGGGGTCGTTCAGCGACTCCGCGCCGCCGGTGTCGGTCAGGTGGATGGAGAACGACGCGAGTTGCTCGCGGTCAGCGGGCAGTTCGACTTTCAACGACGCGCCGCCGCTGCCGCTGACGGTGAGCGGCGTCTCGGTTTTCAGCGCGGGCATTTTCAGCACGGCGGCCTTCAGCGGGCGCGTGGCCTCGGCCTCGACGCGCAGCTTGCCGCCGGCGAGCAGCGCAAGGTTGCCGCCGGTCATCTCGGCGTCCGCGATGCCGGTGTAGGCGGGGTAAATTTGCGTGAACTTGACGCGGGCGAGCGCGGGCAGGACGCGCGTGCTGACGGTGAAGGTCTCGCCAACGCCGTCGTTGATTTCAAAGTGATAACGGAACGGTTGCAGGATGTTGTGCAGCCGGAGGGCGAACAAACCCGGCTCGGCGGGCGACACGGCCACCGGCAGCGTCTCGCGGCGGCCATCCTGGTAGGCGACAATCACGCGCGCGGCCCCCGGCACCACGCCCCCGGCGCGCGCGGCGAGTTCAACGTCAGCGCCGGCGACAATGTGCAAATCCCCGCTCACCGGCACCACGCGCGTCTTGGTGGGCAAGGCCACGTTAGCCAGCAAAACCCGTTGCAACAACACCACGGCCTGCGGGCGGAAAAAGAAAAACACGCCGGCGGTCACCGCCAGCGTCGCGGCAAGCCAGCACAGCCGCGACTTCAGCGGGCGCGCCGGCACCACCTCGCGGGCGAGACGCCGCCCCGCCACCAGCGCGGCGGTCCGCGCGGCGAGTTGCCGCGCCAGTTCCGCGCCGCCGGCGGTGACGCCCGGATTGGCGCACAATTCCACCGTCGAGATGAGCGAGGTCTTGAACTCCGGCCGCGCGCGCTCCACCAGCAGCGCCGCCGCGCGCAAGTCGCGCCGGCGGCGCAACGGCTTGACGATTCGCGTGGCGAACAGCCACAGGAAAACCGCGGCGTCCACGGCGAGCAACAGCGCGCGCGCGGTCAGCGGCAGGTTGAACAACCAGTCCGCCGTGGTCTGCGCCAGGGCGAGCAACGGCAGCGCCGTCAGCAGCAGCGCCGTTCCCCCCGCGACGCGCACGGCGAGCCATTTGCCGACGACCAGCAGCAGCGCGTTGCGCACGCCCGCCGGCAGCGGCACCGGCGCCGCCCCGCGCATGACCGGATGCGTGTAACCGGCGGCGGCGGCGCGGCGCGCGGGCGCTTGCTTTTTTCCAAAAAATCCAGGCAACGGCGTTTTCATTTGAGTTGGTTCAACCTCCGCAGCAGCCATTCCACCGTCAGCGTCAGCAACAGGGCGGCAAACCACCAGGCGGAGCGGTAGATTTCCTTTTTCTTGAAGACGGTGACGGTGCTTTCTTTTTCCGCCAGCATCCCCGGCAAATCGCGCAGGTTTTCCTCGCGCAAAAACTGGCCGCCCGCCACCGCCGCCATCGCGCGCAGGGCGCGCTCGTTGAGCGAGACGTTGGTCTTTTCCAACTGCGGGTCGCTGACGGTGAACCGTAGCGCCGCCGTGTCGTCGCGCGCCGTGGTGAACGTGTATTCGCCCGGCACCGACGCGACGAAGTCGCCGCAATAATGATTTTTCCCGTCCACCGGCGCGAGGTTGAGCGGCTGTTTTTTCACCGTGATTTTGCCATCGGCGTTTTCACTCCGCACCGTCAGCGTGCCCTCCAGCGTCGGCACCAGCAGCGGCTGGTAGCCGGCGGCATAGGCGTTGCCGAAGATGGTCACGGTGTCGCCGGCGGTGTATTGCGCGCGCGTGGTTTTCAACTGCGTTTGCGCCGACGCCGAGCGCAGCAGTTCGAGCGAGAGCGATTGCATGACCTGCCCCCAAAATACCGAGTAATAACGCTCGCCCGTGTGGCTGCGCCAGCGGTACGTCTCGTCGGTGCCGATGAACACGCCCATGCCCGCGCCGTAGTTCTGCATGGCAAAGACCGGCGCGGGGCCGTGGCGGCCGGCGCGCTCCGGGCGCGAGTCGGCGAGCAACACCTCGGCGCCGGGCTTGGCGCGCAGCACCGGCGCGGTCCAGCGCACCCCGGGAAACTCGTCCCAGATGCACTGGTTTTCCTGCGGGTCGAATGACATTTGCAAATACGGCGACACCGCGCCGGCGGGCGTGAGCTCGAGTTTGAACGGCTCCAACTGCCGCTGCGTCGCCGATTCCGCGCTGGTCACCAAATCCGGCGTCACCGGCAGCAGCGGTTGCAACGGCGTGTCCACGTAGGCGAGCGGGTTGAAATTCGGCCCGGCGAGGAAGATGATGCCGCCACCGGCCTCGACCCACTCGGCGATGAGTTCCATGCGCTCCTCGCCGAGGTCCTTCGGGTTCACGTCGCCCAGAATCAACACCTGCGACTCGAAAAACGTCTCGCGGTCCTCCGGCAGCGCGGGCAGGAACGGCGAGTCCTCGATTTGGTCGAGGCCCGACTCACCGTCAATCACCACGCACTTCACCTCCAGCCGCCGGTCCCGCTGCAAATACGCCAGCAAATAACGATAGTCCCAGCGCGGCTCCTGCTCGATGAACAACACGTGAAACTTCGCGTCGGTCACGCGCAGCTTCGCCCCGAGGCGGTTGTTCTCGCGGTTGATTTCGCCGGGCAGGGCGCTAACGGTGACCTCCAGCTTCACGTCGCCGACCTCCTCCGGCTCGAAGTGCAGCGTCACGTCAAAATCGCCGTCGCCGCGAATGTCCAGCGGTTGCTCATCAACCTGCCGGCCATCGGCCTTGAGCGCAACGCTGACGCTCTTGTCCTTAAAGCCGCTGGCGGAAATTTTCGCGCGGACGGCGGCGCGCTCCCTGGCGAACGCGAGCTTCGGCGGCGTCACCGTCAGCACCGCCACGTCGGGCGGGGCGGTCACGCCGACGCCGTAAATGAACAGCGGCACCCGCAAGTTGCGCGCCAGTTGCGCCGCTGACAATGGCGCCGCGCCGGTGTTGTTCGCGCCGTCGGTGACCAACAGCACCGCGTCGGGGCGGCGATTGCCGTTCTCACCCAGCACTTGTTGCACCGCGTCGCCGATGGCGGTGGCGGGCTGGTCGGTTTTGAGGTTTTTGAAAAATTTCTCCGCGTCCGCCGCCGTCGGCAGCGTGCCGCCCGGGCCGCTGACGGTGCCGGCGGCGACGGCGGCGCGGCCGAACGTGTAAAACGACATCTCCGTCTGCGCGGCGAGCTTGCGCCACAAGTCGAGCCGCGCGTTCGCCGCCAGTTTTTGCAATAACTCCGCGCGTGAAATTTCCGCGTATTTTTTGGCCAGCTCCGGCGGCAGGTTTTGCTCAAGTCCCCGGTCGGGGGAAATATCGCCGGCGGCGATGGCGGCGCGGCGGAGGTCGGCGGCGTTCTCACGCTGGTCGGCGAACGCCATGCTCTCGGAGTTGTCGAGCAACACGAGTAGATTCTGGCGCACCGGCTCCGTCAGCGTGAGGTGCAGCACCGGCTTGGTCAGCAGGATGACCAGGAGCGTCAGCGTCAGCGTCCTTGCCACCGCCAGCGTCCGGCGCAACCACGGCCCGGCGGTCGTGAATTTTTCATACGACCACACCGCCGCCGCGCCCAGCGCCAGCGCCAGCAACAGCGCCCACGCGGGTGAGATTCCCTCGTGCCCAAGCGACCACTCCGCGCCGCCGGACGCCGCGAGCAGACTGGTGGTCAAAATCGCTTTCATATCATTTTCCAAAACTGAACCAGTGAGCCAGCGCGCTTTCCGTCACGGCGAGCAGCGCGGCGAGAATGAGCAGCGCGAACCAAAATTCCCGCGTCACCGTCAGCGTGGCCTGTTGTTTCGCGCTGGCGGCGACGGGCGCGGCGGCGAGTTGCGCCAAGTCCTCCGGCGCTACCACCCGCAGGTCGGACTCCGCCGGGTCGAGCTGCACGGCGAACACCGCCACCTCGTCGTTGCCGACATAGACGCGATACGCGCCGGTTTTTTCGGTGAACGGATAGCGCACCGTGTAACGGTCACCATCGGCGAGCACCTGGCCGCCGGTCTCGCGCGCGACATTTTCGCCGGGCGGCTGCACGGTGAACTCGCGGTTGGCCAGCCCGTCCGGCACCGCGGCGACAAACGGCTCGCCCGGCCGCAGCGTCAGCCGCGTGTCGTCGCCGCCGCCGAGCCAGCCGAGCAAGCGCTGCGTCAGCGGCACGAACGCCGGGTGCAACGGCAGATTATTCCACTCCGGCGTGGCGGTGCTGTTGAACAACACCACGCGCCCCTTGCCAACCGCGCGCTCGGCGACCGCCGGCTCGCCGTTCGCCAGCCGCGCGATGACGCCCGCGCCGTCCCTCACCGTCAGCGGGCAGTAGCGCGACACACGCACCGCGCCGAGCGTGCCCTGCCCAGACTCGTTCCACAACGCGGTGACCGGGTGCTCGAAATCACCCGACTGCCACGCGATGAATTTTTCCTCACGGTCAGCGTCCTTCGCCGCGCCGAGTTTGGCGGGCAGCAGGTCGCCGAGCGCGGCGTTGAATTTGTCCGCGTCGGTGAGCGCGCCGGGGAAAATCACGAGGTTGCCGCCGGCCTCGACGTAATTTTTCAAGACACTGGCGGTGGCGGCGTCCGGCGCCGGCGGGTTGCACAGAAAAACCGCCTGGCAATCGCTGACGGTGGCGGGGTCGAGCCGCGCGGCGTTGGCAAACACGAGTTCCAGATAATATCGGGCCGCCTGGTCGCGCGGCAGCGGCACCAGCGCGTTGGCAAGAAAATAGCCGTCACGGTCGGCGGGTTCGTCGGCGCTGGCATTGCCCTCGGCGACCAGCGCCTTCGCGCGCGCGGTCACCTTCAGCGCCAGCGTCCGGCGGTTGTCGGCGGGAAAGGCGTCGGGCGGAATTTCCACCGTCAGCGTGTGGAAGCCGGGCGTGAAAAAATTGACGATGAAATCAACAAACTGCGTGGCGCCCGGCTCGATTTGCGGCACCGCCTTTTCGTCGAGCACCGTGCCGTCGTCCAGCTTCAACGTCGCGCGCACCGCCGGCGCCGGCGCGTCGCCGAAGTTGGCCAGCTCGGCGCGGTAGCGCGCGGGCGACTTCACCGCCGCCACGCCGCCGCTGGCGCGGAAGTCGGTGACGCCGATGTTTGGCTCGCCCGCCGCGCTGACGGTGACGACGCGCAGGTGCACCCCCGGATTTTCCACCGCGAGTTTTTTGATTTCATCGAGGTTGCGCCAGGCGCGGGTCTGGTCGTCGGAATACACGCGAATCTCGCGCGGGCGGCCGCTGATGCCGGCGAGCGTTTGATACGCGGCGCGGAGGCCCTGCGCGAGGTCGCTGCCGCGCGCGCTGACGGCGGCGCCGTCGAGCATTTTTCTAAACAGCGCGGCGTCCGCCGACGGTGACTCGACCAGCGGCTCGACGCGGTCGGACACCAGCCACAGCGCCGCGCTGGCGCGCACCTCGCGCTGGTCCAGCCAGTCGCGCGCCAGCGTTTTCGCGCGCTCAAGGCGCGTGGCGACGCCGTCGCTCTGCGCCATGCTCGCGGAGTTGTCCAGCAACACCAGCGCCGCCACCGGGCCGGTCAAATCCTGGCCGGCGCTGACGATGGCGCGTAGCGCGGGTTGCGCGAAGGCCAGCGCCAGCAGCGCAACGAGCAGGCAGCGCGCCGCCAGCAAAATCGCGTCCTCGACCCTCAGCCGTCGCTCGTTTTTACGCAGACTGTCGGCGAGAAATTTGAACGCCGCCCAGTCGGTTTTTTGCACGCGAAATTTGTTGAGCAAATGAATGGCGACCGGCACCGCCACCGCCGCCAGGCCCGCGAGCATCGCCGGAACCAGGAAACTCATGGCCGCCCCTTTCCCTGCCGGAACGCCAGATAGCCGCTGACGATTTCCGCCAGTGTTTTGCCAGTGTCGGCGAGCGCGTAATGCGTGTTATACTTCTCGCATATCTCGCGGATGCGCGCGCGGAAGGCGTCGAAGTTTTGCAAGTAACTTTTCCGAATGTCAGCGGGCGAGGTCTGCAATTCGTTCACGCTTTCCAAGTCGGTGAATTTCCACTGGCCCTTGAACGGAAACGTTAGCTCGAACGGGTCGAGCGTGTGCAGGACGATGACTTCATTGCCCGAATAATTCAGCAACCGCAGCCCGTTGGCGAACCCTTCCTCGTCGTCGAACAGGTCGCTGACGATGAACACGATGCCGCGCCGCCGCGCCTGCCGCGAGACTTGCTCCAGCGCGACGCCGAGCTTGGTGCCGCCGCCCGCTGACAGTGACGCCAGCCGGTCAAGAATGTGCGGCATCCGTCCAAGGCTGTCCGTGCGCGGCAGATACTCCTTCATGCCCGTGTCCACCAGCGCCAGCGCGGCGGCGTCGCGTTGCGAGAGGATGATGTAGGCGAGACACGCGGCGAGGCCCTTGGCGAAATGCAACTTGGTGACATCGCCGGAGCCGTAGTTCATGGACGCGCTGCAATCCACCACGAGGTGCGCGATGAAATTGGTGTCCTGCTCGTATTGCTTGATGTAATAACGGTCGGTGCGCCCCAGAATTTTCCAATCAAGGTGCCGCATATCGTCGCCAGGCGCGTATTCGCGGTGCTGCGCGAACTCAATGGCAAAGCCCTGGAACGGCGAGGAATGCTCGCCGACCCGGTATCCCTCGACGATTTTGCGCGCGAGAATCCCCAGCGCTTCCCCGCTGGCCACGGCGTTTGGGTCGAGGAGATTGGTGTTCATACGCGAATTAAAAGCCATCTCCCCCCAATGGTTTGCCCGTGTGCGCGTCAATCCATACGGCTATACCGCCATTTTTACGAGAATCATGCGGGTCATCCTTTGTCCATTCAAACCAAAATACCCAAGCTAGACGTGCGTTTAGGTCAATGTCTTTGGACGATGGCAAGTCACGCAAATCAGCAAGATGATTAGATTTTACTATTTCCAATTTTGCACTGGCAGGAACCTCATTGATTTTACCTCCATAAAATAATCCGCCAACCGATTTACTCTTCATTAGTTTATAAGCATAAACCACCGCTTTTTCTACAACCTGTTCTTGTTTGAGCGGTTTTTTGTCAATCAACGTATAGCGAGACGGCATTTTAACAAATATGGATGTGGGGCCAAAATCTTCATAAATTTCAACATCAATATATTCCATTTGAAATTCGTAACCGTTTTTATCAACGCGAGGAAATGAAATCCACCAATAAGGCACACGGTAGCGAACTTTTTGGGTTTCTTTATTATAAGTCCCAAGAGTTTGATGAAATTCAACTTTTGCCTGCCCCACATTATCGGGAATTTTCCCTAAGCAGCACTCGACAAATCCGGTTGCTATTTTTATTGCTAGTTCGGAATTCCATTTTTGCTTGAGGATATCGTCAAATTCTATAAATTTATTTCCTATTTGAGTAATCAAATGTTTTCCCGTAAAGTTCACACAACTAACAACTGATTGTGTATTTACATCAAACTCAAAAGAAAATTCGTTCCGCTTATCAACCTCAACTGTGTCTTTCCAATGCCATAATTCTTTTTTATTCCGCAGTATCCTCCCTTCGTTAACATTTATCTCCCATTCCCTCAATCCATTTTTCTCTAAATATGCATTAATATGATTCAATACAGACGCCGCTAATTCGTGAGCGTCAAACTTAATTCTTTTTTCATCTCCCTTCACGCAATTTGAGCACAATGTTAACCCTAACAGAAAAAGTAGTAATCTCATATGCGGTTTGATTCATTTAAGTCTTTCGTCCCTAATTTCTTAATTCGTAGTTTCATTTCTTTTCTAATTTTGCCAACATATTAACGAATATCCCTTTTAGGGATTCGCCTTCGTTAGTGACTCGTATTGTTTCGTGTTCGCCGTGTCTTGGTCAAAAAACACCCCGCGTTTGATTTCGTCGTATGCTTGAAAGGCGGCGGCATTCAGGTTGTGCAAATTAGCCGGAGCGTTGCCACGAGAACCGTAAGTCTTTTCCAAATAATTCCCCCATGCCAACGCGAAGGCGGCGGCTCCCGGCGACGCATAAGTATCTTCCATATTGACAATCTTCAGCCCCGCCTTGGCGGACTCGGCGGCTCCGCGCTCGCGGTCGCGAAGTTGCTCTGCGGTAAACACGGGCTTTTCCGAGAACTCTCCAATCGCCCTACGGAACTCGACCAAGGCTTTGGCATTGCGGACGCTTTGCAACTCAAGACCATTAATAATCAGCAAATGACAGTTGCGATTCCAAAGGTTAACCAAAGTGGCGGGTCGCACTTGGTTAAATTCGACTCCCGCAAAAAAGCTGAGGTTCGCCTTTATCGCCGGTGTTTCAACAAGACGCCATCGCTGTGGGGTCTTCTGCCGCTCGGCAAGAAGATTAGGATGGCGTTGCTCCTCAAGCAGTCGCTGTCCTGAACCATAAGTTCGTTCCATTTCTTCACGTTCTGAAACCATGAAGACTGTCGCGCCAGCGTCCTTGTTTAATACCCGCTGATTAGTTTCAATATCCATCCACACTGGATTCAGTCGGGCTAGGAAGTTATCAATGTTTTTCACCGGAAAGTCGGGATTTGCCGCCAGTCGCGCCACTCCCACCGCGCCAAGATCAAGACTACGCTGTGCAAGAAAAAGGTTTCCATAACCATCGGTAGCCGCGCACCACTCGGAAAGCTCAAGCATCCGCGCCGTTTCTTCATGTAGAGGAGTGTCCGCAGGCAACTGACGCAGCTTGGGAGACATTCCATCCAAGTGTTCCGCCAATTTTTTCCCAAATTCACGGGCCGCGATATCCACGGATTTTTGTTCCGGCGTTGAGACATGTTCAACATGCCACGGCGATGGGATTGGTGGCGCTTGCCAAGATTGCATCCTAGCCTTGGCGAGCAGCCAAGCAATTCCGCCGTCATCAAGAGCCTCGCTCAACGCGGCAATGCGTTTAAGCACGCTTTCGGGGTTACTCTGCGCTCCCGCCATGTTAATGCCAAGAGCAAAGATAAGGATTTGAAAGATGGTCTTCATGGCAAGCTCGTGTGGAAAAGGGACGGTCATTATATGTTGACAAAAGCCTTTCATCGCGTGGTTGTTAATTTTTAAATTCATCGTTCATTCTCTCCAATTTTATTGCGCCGATTAGACTTTGGGTAACGACCCTTCATATGTTGATAATCCCCTTTCGCCTTTAGTTTTATAACTCGTAGTTTCATTTCTTTTTTAATTTGGCAAACATATAATAAATGACTCTTTTATAAATAGATTTTAGGTGCATCCGGCCCCAACACACTCACCGGTTTCGGAATCTATATAAATAACAATGTCGGGCGGAATTAGTTTCATTGGTCGCTTGTCAGCCTTGCCGTCAACAGTAGAAAATCTTACGACCCAGCATAACCTAGTTTCTGTCGGTGCGTGCGTCCTTGGCCACCATGCTCGCTTCGGGTCTAACAACCAATTCGGAATAGATACTTTTAATTCACAGGATTTTATGCCGCTTATCACAAAGCCATCATCCATCCTAGCTTGACGATAAAATGGCGTTCTAAACACCAATGGAGCGCATTGGGAGGCCTTTTGTATTGCTTGTTCTTGGGGTATTTTAACCAAAAGTTTTTGAGGTGAGGGGGTATATAGTTTATTTCCCAAAGAAACAAGCCCGTATTCTTCGTGAAATACTACGGACACACCCTCATATAATGTCGGGTCAAAATCATCCCAGTCGTATTGCATTTGTGCAATCCTTTTCCATGATATTCTCCAACACAATGGCTCGCCATTAAATATAATTGAGTCTAACGTAATATCCGACGTAATTAAGATACCAAATATTGATAAATACTTTTTCCCTTGTTCCAAGGCCTGTGCAGGCGTTAATTTAGGAATTATTTTTAGGTAATTTTTTTGAGCGTCTAGAAAATCACTCAATATCCCATTTGTCGCACCTCGAAGTTTTAATGGTTTTGTCGCCCAAACAGTAACTACCATCTCCCCAACCAAAAGATAAGCATCAGGTTGAGCATCGCCATAACTACGTTCGACTGTTGGCAATATTTTATTATAGTGCCAAGTGCCACTAGTGGCTGCAATCATTTGTTTTTCACATTGTTTATAAAATTCAATGTATTCTTCATTTGCTGCTATTCCATAGTTAGCGCAGATAACTATTGCTATAATCAACACCAATTTTACCATATATAATCATCCGTTATTTATTTTTGAATATTTAAATCAATAATATCATCTACTTTCCCATATATTTTTAATTCTTTATAACCAGGTTTTTCTCCGTTATGGTTTTTACGAAAAAGGCCATGTGCTTCCCGCACAGTTCTGCCACCTTTCAAATAACTAATAAATTCACCAGTCCACACCTGAACAGAAGGCAATTCTTCCCATGACCAGCCCACATATGCAGTTTTAGGACCAAAAGCATCAGCAAATAGCTGATTTTGAGATGCTAAAATATCATTAATTTCTGCCATAAACTGGCTTGTATAATCGGTCTGTGCTGAACAACAACCATCCACAATCACCAATCTATAATTCAATGATAATGGTTGTAAATTTGAAGCTCGAATCGCTCCGTCCACAAATATTAATCCGGTAAAAGGTGATGTTGGTTTTCCATTTTCTGTTCCTCCATGTGACATTGAATACCAAATCTGCTTGTTTTTTACGTAATCATTCAAGGTTTGGGATACTTTTGCATTATAGTCCCGATACATAGTGTACCCCATTTTTTCAAAAGGCTTGCACACCCTATTTTTTATATCTAATCCCTGTCCAAATTTAGTTTTGAAATCAAGAGATTGTAATGCAACCCCACTTGCCTCGACTGAAATACCGATTGGGACTCCCTGATAGGCTACCAGCAATTTCCCGCCGCCTTGCGTCCAGTCCATTTCCGCTCCCTCAGGCCACTGAATTGTTTGAAAATCATCCTTGTCATCTGCCATTTGCGAGGCGTTCGCACCTTCGCCAAGCAAAACGAGTTTTTTCACGGAACGCAGTTTTCCACCGGCAGCGGATTCCATTTCCACTTCTGCGATTTCTTGTTCTTCTCCATTTAGCATGGCTGATAATGTAATCGTCGGGATGCCATCGCTACCGGACAAACATGCGGGAATTTGAATATAAAACGCGGCAAAATCCGGTACTTGTTCCGCTGGTAAATCAGTGCTAACTGGCGCGGCAAAATTCCGATATTCCGTCCCGTTCCACTGCGTTCGTAATACTGTATCGGACAAATCATTATCATATGTAATAGCCAAGTCAATAATTCCATGAATGACAGGAACGTCGATAATTTTGACCATGATATGCTCATTGGAAAAGACTTTTGTGGCATTGTCTGTCTCCTGCAAAGTAAATTCTCCAACAGAATTATTATGATAAATACGAATGTTCATTGTGTCTTTTGAGGCAGGCGTCAAATCGCTTAAAGTCATCACAATTCCAACATGAGTATTTTGAAAAACGGCACTGTCAGCTTCTGTTTCATCACATATATAGCGAGAGTTTTGTATTTCTTGCAACGGCATGGAAACCGAGGCTGTCAAGGTTTCCAAAACATTGGTGTCGGCAAGGGGTTCTTGATTGAGCAAAACAGATACCCCCATGTTAGAATTTTCATACAAAAGCAAGTTATTCGTATTGCGGTTTAATAAGTATTGGCTTCCCAATAAAGATATTTGCATCGTCGCGCCGATTGATTGCATGGTAAAAACCGGCGTAGGCGTGTCAAAAACTGGTTCGCCTTTGCCAACGCCATCATTTGGAAACCATTGCGGAATATATTTCATTGGCTGGTCAATCTCATCACCGTCAGCGTGATTGATTTCAATCGGCATCAGTAACAGCGCGTGATTATTATCTCCACCGTCAGCGGGTTTGGCTAGGGTGGCGATGATACCACTGTTGTTGAGGTATTGGTCTTGATAGTTTGTCCAGTCTTCGGAGCGCTTGAGTTGATGCAATGTCGAATCAGAGCCGCCGACGGTGGTTTTCAGGATGAATTCGCCCGGCACCCAGTCACCCTCAGCGCCTTCCAAGGTTTCCGCTTTGAATAAAATCCGAACCGCACCGTCAGCGTCAGCGTTGCTGATAAATTTTGGATGGATGTTGCGGATTTGCTGTTGATATTCCTCCGGCAGTAATGAGATTATTGTTTCTGTCTCGCCGCTTTGCCATAAATATCCTGTCCCAGCCGCGTTGTCACCCACCACCTGCCCTTGATTGTTTATTCCCGCAGGACCGCCATCCAGCATATAAAACTGCTCTTCATCGTTATTCCAAAGTTGGCATCCGCCTGAGGCATTCCATTCATCATTATTACTAACCGCGCCTGCCACCCAGCCGTTGTCATTCAAGCAAAGCGGCAGAAACGCCAAAAAGCTACCTCCTCCCGGTACCGCCACGATTTTTAACGTATTGCTTGCGGTCATTTCGTGCGGATTATTGGTGAATACCGTGGTTATGCCGTTGTGATAAACAAAATAATCTTCCGGCCAGAAAATTGAACGGAAAATTTGTCCAGTATGAGAATTGCCCTGAACTTGCATAACATTTAATACGTCGCAGCTTGTTCCGGGTACCATCAGGCCATTCAAGCCATCGGGGTATTGTCCAAATATTGGAATATAATTAAAATCTGAATTTTGGCTGACAAAACCAATGGATATAGTCCAGTCCAATTCAGCATGGCGATACACGATGTTCCCATAAATATCGCCAGCAGAATTTACGGTCTCACCATACAAGCTGAGTGGATTAAATGTGTGTGATAATGCTATATTTGGCTCGCTAGGCATGGTGGCTGTGTTCGTCGTTGAATTAAGCTGTCCGTTTGCCCAGGTTCTGGAAATAATTTGTGTGGAGCCGGTTTTATAAATAAACGCTACGCTACCGCTGTCGTCCAGCGCAAGGTCTTTTATATCATAAGCAATGGCCGTGCCGCTTATGTCGATGGCGGCCAGCGTCAGCGGCGGCACGTCGCGGTGGCGGCGCGGGTCGGTGGGGTAGGCATCGTCAGCGTTGGGCACGCCGTCCCCGTCGTAGTCGGCGGTCGGGGCCAAGGCACCTTGCGAACTTCCGCTGGCGGCGGAACCGGCACCGGCGCCGCTGGCGACGACGCGATACACACTGCCGGCGTTATCGGTTTGGTTTTGCAAAACAACGGAGCGCGCGGCGGTGTTGGTCATTGTCAGCGTCTGCCAAGTCTGGCCTTGGTCGTCGCTGCGTTGAATGGTGAAGCCGCTGACGTTGGTGAAATTCCCACTCCAATTTATTTCGGTGCCGCCGGCGCCAATGGTCACGCTGACAGTGTCAAATTCCGCCGCGAATATTTCTTCTTCCCCGCCGCCGGCGGACGGCAGGGTGACTTCGATGTTATCAAACACCGCCACCGTCAGCGCGTTGTTGTTGTGACTGGTCGCGGCGAGGCCGAGGTAGACGGTGCCGCTCAAGCCCAAATCGACGCTGCCGACAAACCGCCAATTTTCACCGTCAGCGGAATCGTAGCCGCGCGTGGTGACGCCGTCTTGCTCCAAATACAACCAGCGCGGGGCGCCGCCGGTGAAGGTGACCCCGCCGTCGGTGTCGCCACCCTCGGCGGCGCGCCAGTGCAAGCGCGTGTTGCCGCCGTGCGTCACGCGCAACAACGCGTTGCGCGCGCCGCCAGTGAAATCCTCGCGCACCATCAGCCCCGCCTTCGCCCATACGTCCGCGCCGCCGCTGCCGCTGACCGTGGCCACGCGCGCCAAAATCCCGCCCGTGCCGCCCACCAGCGGTTGCCACACGAAGCGAAACGAATCGGCCACGCCGGAAATATCCGCGCCGCCGGCGCTGACCGCAAACTGACCGTCAGCGACCACCGTGTCGCCGATGCTGTTGACCAACCCGATGTCGTTGGCCTGCCACGGCGCGGGCAAAGTCACCGGCGAGTTCACCGTCAGCGTCACGTGGGAAAATTGCGCGGCGGCGCGCGCGACGGAGTCGTCACTCGCCAGCGCCAGACCGGCGGCGATATTCGCGGGCAGCGCCATCGTCGCGGTGCCCAGCAAATGCCACGCGGCGCCGTCCGCCGACCACGACGAGGTGAACACGTCGCCCGCGCGCTCGATTTTCACCCACCGCTCGCCGGCGACGCCGGCGCTGACTTGCTCCGCCGCCGCCGCCGTGTCGCCGCCGTGGTTGACGCGCCGCAGAAAGAAAAATTTGTTCAACGCCGAGAACGCCGTGGTCGCGTGCCGCGCGTTGACGGTTAATTTTTCGCGCATCATCACGCCGCATTTGGAAAAATCATTGGCGTGGTTTAACCCGTCAATTTTCGCCGTCACCGCGCCGTCGCCGCGCAACTCGCCATACAAAAAATAAAAACCGTCCATCGTGCCGAAAATCCCCGCGCCACCCGCTGACAGTGTGAACGTGTCCCCACCGTCAGCGTCCGTGCCGAGCACCGCGACGCCGCCCGCGTTGCCGAAGTTCCGGCCGTGCCACAGTTCCTGCGCTGACAATGACCCGGCGCCCATGGCGAGGAGGGAAAAAAGCATCACTGTCGTAAAATAACGGGAGCGGGACGCTCCGGTTATTCCCAGCGAAAACGCATTGACGGCTCTTTTTGGCAAGTTCATAAGTGTCGGTTGGTGCGGATTACTTCTTTTTCGGCGCGGTGATGATGACTTTGCCGTCCGTGGCTTCCGCCAGTCGGGTGGCGAATTTCATGCCGGCGCCGTATCCTCTTCCTGAAAAATTATGGATGAACACCCGCACCTTTTTGCTCTTGGTGTCGTGCAGGATTTTCTTTTGCCAGTCGGCGGAAATCCCGTCCTCAAAATCCGCGAACCAATAAATCGTGTCCACGTTTTTTCTCAGCAACGCCTTGAACGCGAATTGCGCCGCCGCGTTGTCGCCGCCGTACACGTAATAGACATTGCCGCGGGTTTTCAAGCGTTTGAACATTTGGGCGATAGCCGGGGAGGTTTTTTCCGCCAAGGCGATTTGTTGCAAGGTGGTGCGTTTGTCGGGGCCATCCAGTTTGGGGTCGGGCCTGGCGCGCGCGAAATCAAGTATTTTTACCCGTGATTCCGCAACATTGTCCGACATGCCGCAGCCGAATACCAAAAAGATGATGGCGTCGCCGAAGTTTTTGCTCAATTCATTCACCATCGTGATGAGATAACTGTGGGCCGACCCTGAGACATCAATCATGATGCCCAGTTGGTTGCTTTCAATCGCGGTGTCGAAGATTTTGCCGATGGCGATTTTTTTCAGGCCGGCGGATTCTTTTCCGCCACCGGACGGCGCGGGCGTGCCACTGCCGATGGCTGCGCCCGGCACGTACACCCCCACCGACGGCGGGACCCTGAAATTGTTATTGGCGACGTTGGAGGCAATCAAATCCGACGGCATTCCCGTCGTCTGCGGCGTGGAATCATCCCAATCGGACGAGTCCGCGGGGATGTTCGGTTCGATTATTTCATCAGGAAACTCAGGGGGTGGCTCGGTTGATAGTTGGCTATAATTATCAACGGCGGCCGCGGGCGGAATCTTGGGGACGACGGACTGTATCAGCACCCAACCGCTGGCCACCAGCAAAAGCGCCAGGTGAATTAATATCGAAAGCCCCAGGGTTCCGAAGGACAATTTATGAAGTATTTTGAATTTCATATGGATTAGATTAATGGTTCGGGTTGAAAAATCGCATGGTTGGCTACTACGCGCGTTACTGTGCATTTCCCATCATCAGCGCTCCTCATGTTGCGGGATCGCTTCCAGCACTTTTTTCACGATGTCATCCGACGTGATGCCCTCGCTTTGCGCGGCGAAGTTCGGGGCGATGCGGTGCCGCATGACGGACGGCGCCACCGCCGCCACGTTTTCGCACGAGACATACAACTGGCCGTTGATGAGCGCGCGCGCCTTGGCGGCGGTGATGAGGCTGAGGCTGGCGCGCGGGCCGGCGCCGAAGCTCAGGTATTGCGCGCAATATTCCAGCGCGCCAGGCTCCTTCGCGCGGGTGGCGCGGACGATGTCGCGCGCGTAGTTATACACGTGGTCGGCCACCGGCAGCAGCCGCACCGTTTCCTGAATCGCCAGGATTTGCTCCGCGTCGAGCACCGGCAGCGGCTCGTCACCCCTGCCGCCGGCGCCGCGTTTCATGATTTCAAACTCCTCGTCCGCGCTCGGATAGCCGACGTGAATCAAAAACATGAAGCGGTCAAGTTGCGCCTCCGGCAGCGGGTAGGTGCCTTCCTGCTCCAGCGGGTTTTGCGTGGCGAGGACGAAGAACGGCTTCGGCAAGTCGCGCGTGACGCCGCCGACGGTGACACACCGCTCCTGCATCGCCTCCAGCATCGCGGCCTGCGTCTTCGGCGGCGTGCGGTTGATTTCGTCGGCCAGCACGACGTTCGAGAACAGCGGGCCGGGCAGGAACTTGAACTGCTTCTCGCCGCTCTGCGGGTCTTGATAGATGACCTCGGTGCCGGTGATGTCGCTCGGCATCAAGTCCGGCGTGAACTGGATGCGGCGGAAACTCATTTGCAGCGTCCGCGCCAGCGTGGAGATGAGCAGTGTCTTGGCGAGGCCGGGCACGCCCACCAGCAACGCGTGATTGCGCGTGAAAATGGCGATGAGGATTTCGTCCACAACGTTGTTCTGGCCGACGATGACCTTGGACAATTCGTATTGGATTTTCGCGTAGGCGTCCTTGCAGAAGTTGATGGCCTCCGCGGCGTCAACCGGCGGCGCGGGCGCGGCGTCCTCGCTGTCAGCGGCGGTCACCGGCGCCTCGTATTCTTCCGGCGCGGACGGGATGACCGGCGCCACATTCTCGTTTGTTTCATCGTTCATGACTTTTTCCTGGCTGTTCACCGCCCACCGACAGCGACCTTGTCCGCCTTCGTCAGCGGCGCCTCGTAATCAGTGTCGCCACCGCATTTTTTCCACGTCTTGAAAAATTTATAAAACAACACCACCGTCGGTACTGTGAAAACAATCTGCCAAACGGGAATGTAGCAATAGGTGTGTTCCTCGTCAACAAAACGTTTCATCACGTCGAGGAACCCGCCGCCCGCCACCGCGCCGACCAAGCCGCCGACGGTGCGCCACAGGTTGTTCGCCGAGCAAAACTGCCCGAAGCGCGAGCGGGGCATCACGCGCATCAGCAGCGGCGGGTCGGACATCGCCGCCATCGCCGCGTTCGGCGCCGCCAGGCCCAGCATCAGCGTCGCCCAACCCCAATACGCCACCTCCGGCGCGGGGTTCCAGAAAATCCACACCGTCCCCGCGAGGAGCACCACCACGTTCCACGCCACGCCCGCCGCGACCACGCGAATCGGGTGAAACCGGTCCGCCAGCCAGCCGGTGCCGAGCACCAGCACGGCGACCACGATATTATAAATGGCGACCAGTTGCCCGATTTGCGCCAAATCCAGCCCGCGCGATTTGTAGTAAAACAGCATAAACCCGCCGGTGCCGCCGACGAGGCCGAGGCAGGTGCCGAACGAGCCGCTGAACGCGCCGAGAAATTGGTACCAATACAGCCGGTGCACGTGGCACTCGCGCGCGTAGGTTTTGACCGCCGACAGCAGGCCCGGCTTGTGGTCGACATTCTCCGGCGGCGGCGGATACTCGCCCTCCTTCACGTTCAAACACAGCAGCGTGAAGCCGATGGCATAAACAATCGCGCCGCCGATGAGAATTTCCGCGTAGTGGGTCTCGGCATGTTTGAGCACGAAGAAATTGTAGAGCGAGCTGGTGCCGAGGCTGATGATGCGGAACCACGAGAGGAAGCGCGCCAGCAATTTTTCCGGCACCACGTCGTTAAGCAAATACCAGAACACCGACGTGGTGAACGCGTTGAAAAACGTGAACAGTATCAGCGACACGCCCAGCGTCGCCAGAATCGCGTGGTTCGGCGAAATCGCGCCGCCGCCGGCGGTGAGCAGCAGGTCGCGCAAACCCAGCCCGATTTGGTCCGCGAACGCGAGAATGACCAGGCACGCCACCAAGCCGGGCAGCGTGAACAAGAGGAACGGAATGCGCCGCCCCCACTTGCCGCGAAAGCGGTCGCTGCGGAACGAAATCACCGGGTTCAGCACCGCGCCCAGCGCGCCGGGGATGGTGGCCATCACCAGCGCCATCAACGTGTTGCTCGCGCCCAGCGCCTTGAACTTCAGCGGCATCACCGACGGCACCACCGCCTCGGTCAGCACATAACAAAAATCGCCCCACAACAGCCAGAAGAACAGCATGACCAAAGCCGGTTTTGTATAAGTGAGCGAGCCGCAGCGCCAAGTTTTTTCATTCATAATATTCAAAGCAAGCGGGCATTTCAGCGGCAATCCATAAAAAGCGCAAGAGAAAATGGTGAAATTTGACATCTTCGTCGATATTTTAATCCTAATTGAAAGAAGATTATGCTGGCAAAAGGTCGCGTGAACGGCGATAATCCCCGCCGCTGACTATGAAAAATATTATCCGAGCCGCCGCGCTTTTGCTTCGAGGACGAGCCGCCGCTGATGGTGGGTCCGTGCCGCGCCCGCGTCGCGGGTTCAGCATGGTCGAGGTCGTGCTCGCGCTGGCCATCGCCGCGTTTTGTTTGATGTCGTTGCTCGGCCTGTTCTCCGTCGGCATCACCACTGGCCGTGACTCAGCCGAGGAAATGCTCGCCGCGCACATCGCGCAGAGCCTGGTCGCCACCCGCCGCGCCGCGCCATACGCGGATTTGTCGACGACGCCCTCGCGGGAAACGCACTTCCCGCTGCCGCCGCTGACCGAGAACGTCGAGGCCAACTTCGCCAGCGCCATCCTGCTCGACGTCAACGGCAACGAGACCGCCGACCGTGCCGCCGCGCGCTACCGGCTCATCTATGTCATCACCCTGCCCGACGACTTGGAAAAACCCGCAAGGGTTTACCTGCGCCTGATGTGGCCCGCGCTGGCCGCCACCCCGCAGAACATCGTCGGCGCCTACGAGTTGTTCACCTCCATTGCCCAGCAAGCTGAACCGGCGGAATGATTCAACGCGCGCGACAGCTCGCCGCAAACCCGCGCTCCGCTGCCGCGCCCAAGGCTTGGCACGGAACGCTGAAACACCCCGTCGGCTGACGCCGCCACCCCTCTTCGAGAGGGGAATCTCTCACGCTGCGGCAAGCCGCATTGACTATGCTCCGGCGTGAGTTAATTCCCCGCTCGTAGAGGGGAATCGCGGATGAGCCATATCATTCCATCCCGGCCTTGCGCTCCATCAGCGCGCGCAGACCTTTGGCGGGCGGTTTGCCGCGATATAAAATATGGTATAGCTCGCTGACGATGGGGGCGTTGATTTTTTTCTTTTGCACCAACTCGTGCAATGCTTTCACGGTCGGGACGCCCTCGGCGGTGCCGGCGAGGTTGCGGAGAATTTCCGGCAACTCGCGGCCCCGGCCCAGCGCCTCGCCGACTTTGTGGTTGCGGCTTTCGGGGCTGTAGGCGGTCAGCAGCAGGTCGCCCATGCCGCTGAGGCCGTAGATGGTTTCCGCGCGCGCGCCCTGGGCGACGGCGATGCGGGCCATCTCCGCCAGCGCGCGCGTCAGCAACGCGGCCATGGTGTTCTCGCCGAGGCGCAGGCCTTGGCAGATGCCGCCCGCCAGCGCGTACACGTTTTTCAACGCGCCGCCAAGTTCGACGCCGGTCAAATCGGCGCTGCGGTAGGCGCGGAAGACTTTGCCGTGCACCACCTTTTGCATCGCCACGGCCAGCGGCTCGCGGGCGGCGGCCACCACCACCACCGTCGGCACGCCGGCCTGCACTTCCGCGGCGAGGCTGGGGCCGCTGACGGTGCCGACGTCGTCCTTGCGCCACACTTCGCGGAC
>JAISCS010000191.1 GCA_031265365.1 Verrucomicrobiales bacterium | reverse complement strand
TCGCCCACACCCGGTCACTGATATCGTGTCGATGATAGTCTGCTCTCATCCATTCAGCTTAGTCCCGCTGGCTTCCAATGTACAGATTATTCGCCGATCTCATGACTACACTGTCTAGGGCGCCGGCGGTGAGAAAATCCCGCCATGCCCGACCATCCCGTCACCGTCAGTGCCCGCAGTTTCTTCAACCGTTTCGCCGTTTTGTTCAAGTTGGCGGTGATTGGCGTTTTGCTGCTGCTGTTTCTCATCCCGCTGACGATGGAGCATTCGCAGCTCAGCGAGCGGCTCGGGTTACGCAACAAGGCGGTCAATGACATCGCCGCCGGCTGGGGCCAGTCGCAGCGCATCACCGGGCCGGTGCTGAAAGTGCCGTTCCGCGCCCGCGTCACGGTCACGCGGCAGGAGAAAATTGACGGCAAAAACCGCGAGGTCAAGGAAGAGTCGCTGACGGTGAGGCACGCCTATTTCCTGCCGCGAACGCTGACCGTCAGCGGCAGCATCGCGCCGCAGATTTTGAAGCGCGGTATTTACGAGGCGGTGTTGTGGCGCGCGGATTGCGAATTTTCCGGCGACTTCGATTTGTCCGCGTGGCCGGAGTTGAAAATTGACGCCAAGGACATGCTGTGGAACGAGGCGGTGCTGTGCGTCACCGTCAGCGACTTGCGCGGCGCGCGCAAAACCATCACGCTGAAATTCGGCGGCGCTGACAGTGAGTTTCTCCCCGGCAGCGACCTTGGCTCGGCGGGCGGCATCCACGCGCCGGTCAAGTTTTCAAACGCCGGGACCGGAGTGTGGCCCGCCGGCGTCCGCGTGCCATTCGAGTTCAAACTCGCGCTCAACGGCAGCGGCGAACTGGCGTTCGCGCCGGTGGGCCGCGAGACCAAGGTGCGGCTGGCGTCGCCGTGGCCCGACCCGAAATTCAGCGGCCAGTTTCTGCCGACCACGCGCGAGGTCACGCCGGGCGGGTTCACCGCCGCGTGGGAACTTTCGCACTACGGACGCAACTATCCGCAGCAATGGTCGGGCGGCGAGTCGCTTCAGCGGATTTATGACCCGACGCTCAACGTCAGCCTCCTCGCGCCGGTGGACAGTTACCGCAGCGTCGAGCGCGCCGTGAAATACGCCGTGCTGTTCATCACGCTGCTGTTCACCGCGTATTTCCTGTTCGAGGTTGTGGCGCGGCTGAGGATTCACCCGTTCCAATACATCCTCGTCGGCGCGGCGATTTGCGTGTTTTACCTCGGCATCCTGTCGTTAAGCGAATTGCTGGCGTTCGGCTGGGCGTATTTGCTGTCCGCGGCGGCGACGTGGCTGATGCTCACGCTTTACACGCTGTCCGTGCTCAAGACCGGGCGGCGGACGCTGACCGTGGCGGCGCTGCTGGCGTTCATCCTCGCGTTCCTTTACACCGTGCTGCAACTGCAGGACTACGCGCTGCTGTTCGGCACGCTGTTGCTGTTCGCCGCGCTGGCCGCCGTCATGTTTACCACCCGCAAGGTGGATTGGTATGACAGCAACGCCACCCGCGAGCCGCCGCCGTTGCCGCGAGACCGCTGACGGTCAGCGCGCCAGTTCCCGCAGCAGGATTTGGTTCAACCGGATGCCCGCCTCGAAATTTTCCACGGTGAAGGTTTCGTTGGGCGAATGGATGCGCGCGTCGGGCAACGCAAGGCCCAGCAGCAGCGTGTCGACGCCGAGAATTTTTTTGAAGTCGCTGACGATGGGGATGCTGCCGCCCTCGCGCACCAAGGCCGGCGCCTTGCCGGGGAACGCCAGCGTCAGCGCGCGGCGGGCGGCTTGCGCGAACGGCGCGGCGGGGTCGAGCAAATACGCGGCGCCGCTGTGACCGGGCGTCACCGTCAGCGTCACGCCGGACGGGCAATGTTTTCGCAGATGCGCCGCCGCGAGTGACAAAATTTTTCCCGGCTGCTGGTCGGGGACGAGGCGGAAACTAAGTTTCGCGTGAGCGTCAGCGGGGATGACAGTCTTGGAGCCTTCACCCTGGTAGCCGCCGTGGAGGCCGTTCAACTCGGCGGTCGGGCGGCCCCACGTGCATTCGAGCGCGGTGTAGCCTTGCTCCGGCGCGAGCGCGGGGGCGCCGGTGAGTTTCAGCAAACCGGTGTCGGTCAGCGGCAGCTTCGACCAAGCATCACGCTCCCATTGCGCGAGCGGGGCGACGTCATCGTAGAAGCCGCTGATGGCGACGCGACCGCCGGCGTCGTGCAGCGTGGCGACGAGACGCGCGATGACGGTCAGCGGGTTGGCCACCGCGCCGCCGAACAGGCCGGAATGCAAATCCTTGTCAGGGCCGCTGACGGTCACCTCCAGGCACGCGATGCCACGCAAGCCGTAAGTCAGCGTGCCGCGCCCCGGCTCAATCATGCCGGTGTCGCTGATGGCGACCACGTCGCAGGCGAGGTCGGCGCGGTGCGCACGCAAAAATTCCGCGAGGTGCGGGCTGCCGATTTCCTCCTCGCCCTCGACGAGAAAGATGACGTTCAGCGGCAAGTCACCGTCAGCGGCGATGCTCTCCGCCGCGCCGAGGAGGTGGGCGAGGATTTGGCCCTTGTTGTCGGTCGCGCCGCGCGCGGTGATGACACCGCCGGCGCCGAGGGCCGGCTCGAACGGGTCACTGCGCCACAGCGTCAGCGGGTCAACGGGCTGCACGTCATAGTGGCCGTAAATCAACACTGTGCGGCGGCCGGCGCGGTGCCGGTTGCGGGCGGTGACGACGGGGTGGCCGGGTGTTTGGTGAAGCTTGGCGCGAAGGCCGCTGACGGTGAACTTTTCGGCGAGCCATGACGCGCAGCGTTGCAAGTCGTCGCGACGCGCGGAGTCGGTGGAAATGCTGGGGATGCGGAGGAAGGCGAAGAGGTCGTCGAGATGTTGTTGGCGGGTCATGGTTTTATTGAACCACGAATGAACGCGAATAAACACGAATTTTTTGGTTCCATCGAATTCCCCTTAATTCCCCTTCTCGGAAGGTGAATTTGCTTTATTGGTGTCCATTCGTGTTCATTCGTGGTTAATATTTGGCGTGAAAAAAATTGACGTGACCGGCGGCGCGGGCGGCGGTTTGCAAAATCCGTTCGCGGCGTTGGAGACAAGCGGTTTGCCGGAGGGACCGAGCGCGCCGCCGACCGTGACGGCGTCACCGTCAGCGGCGCGAGCCGCCAAGCGCGGGCGCGTGGTGTTGCGGCGCGAGACAGCGCGGCGCGGCGGCAAGGCGGTCGTCGTGGTCGGTGACATCCCGCCGACGCTCGCTGACGATGACCTCGCGGAACTGGCGCGACAGTTGCGGAAAAGCTGCGGCTGCGGCGGCACGGTGCGCGGGCGCGAGATTGAAATCCAAGGCGACCAACCCGCGAAGGTGGCGGCGTTGCTGGAGGAACGGGGTTTCCGCGTCGCGGGAGTGCGGGCGTGAGCGCCAGGGTTTTCGTCCTGTCCGCCCTGGCACTGTCAGCGGCGCTGTTGCTGGCCGGCGTGCCGCAACTGCATTTCGGCTGGGGCTGGCACAATGACGAGCCGACCAAAGTTTTGCAAATCCTCGACGGCGCCTGGAACCTGCGCCATCCGCCACTGATGCTGGAGTTGGTGAGCGCCGCGACGCGGACGCTGCGGCTGACCGACGGGCAAGCCGTCGCCTTTTGCGGGCGGTTGCTGTCGCTGCTGGCGGCGGGCACGGTCATGGTCGGCGGGATGTGGCTGGCTGGCCGCCAGGCGGGAACGCTGGCGGGGCTGGGCGCGGGTTTGGTGTTGTTCTTCCAGCCGGCGTTGTTCGAGGCGGGGCATTATTTCAAGGAGGACGCGCTGTTTTTGGCGGCGCTGATGCTGACGTTCACGGCGCTGTTCGCGTGCGAGCGGTCGGCGGGCCGGGGCGCGTGGCTGGGACTGGGCGCGGCGCTGGCGCTGACCGTCAGCGTGAAGTACAGCGGCTGGCTGCTGGTGCCGGCGGTGGCGTTGTTCGCGGGGTTGCGCGGCGGCAAACATTGGCCGCTGACACTGGCCGCGTTGGTCCTGCTGACGCTGGCCGTCAACCTGCCGCTGCTCACGGACTGGCGCGGTTTCCGTGAATCGTTCGGCGATGAACTCTACCGGCTGGGCCACGGCGATTACGGCATGAGTTCGGCGCGCTCGCTGGCGTGGAATTATCTGGCGCTCGCCGCGCGACAAATCCCGTGGCCGCTGCTGGCGGGATATATCATCTACGCGGGCTGGCGGCTGCGGCGCGGCGCCACGCCGGCGGAATGGATTTTTCTGGCCGTGCCGCCGCTGACGCTGGCCGCGCTGGCGCTGACGGCGAAATACTCCGAGCGTTACCTGCTGCCGCTGACGGTGACGGTCAGCGTGGCCGGCTTGTACGGCCCGCTGCTGATGACCAAACGTCCGGCGTTGAAAATCACGCTGGCGGTGGCGCTGACCGTCAGCGGTTGCGTTTGGACGGGCGGCGCCTGGCTCGGCCTCCACCGCGGATTCCAACACGACAGTCGCGCCGAGTTGACCGCGTGGATTTGCCGCCACCTGCCCGCTGACGCGGTCATCGCCGAGGACACTTACGCGAAAATCAACCAATACGCTTTGCAAGGCCGGGTGTTGCTGGACAATTTTTTCGCCGCTGACATTGGCCCGCTCGACGAATTGCGGGCGCTGGGCGTGACGCACCTGATTATTTCCTACGACGTGTATCATCGTTTTGTGGACGGCAGCGCCGCGCCACCGTCCGGCCAAGCCGCAGACTTTGCGCGCCGCCGGTTATTTTACGAAACCGCGCGCCGGCAAAAAATCCTCTGGCACGACGCCAACGCCAACCCGAAGGCACTGCACCCAGGGCTGACGCTGGTCGAGCTTTAGTTTGCCAAAACAACCCCGCTGACATGACAGAAGAACTTTTTGCATGACGCCCGACTATGGCACACCCGCTAATACAATGTCGGTTCCTCGCCGTTATCGGTGGAATAATCATGCCGTCAGCAAACACACCCCGTCATTCCGAGCGCAACAACGAAGTTGTTACAGTCGAGGAATCAATTGAGCCATCCTTATCTTCGTCCGCTAACGGTATTGGCCCGTGCCACAGAGTAGGCTCATTTTTCAAAAGCGGGCGCTAGCTGATGTCAAAGCCATCATGGCATATTATCGGCAGGAGGCGAGCGAGGATAATTCCCCTTCCGTGAAGGGGTGGCCGCGAATGCGGACGGGGTAGTTCAGCGTTTTGCGCTCTTCCCCCTGAAACACTGAACTACCCCGTCGCTCCGCGACACCCCTTCACGGCAGGGGAATTGACGTGCGCGAGGGGCATGGTCGGTGGAGGGTGTTCCGGCGTCAGTGCTTTCATTGCTATCGGCGTGGAACCTAATTTTTACTTCGGCAAAATCTCCAGCGAAAAATCCAGCGCGCGGACGCTGTGGGTCAGCGCGCCGATGGAAATATAATCCACGCCGGTGTCAGCGACGGCGCGGACGCGCTCCAAGGTCATGTTGCCGGAGGCTTCCAGCTTGGCGCGGCCGCTGACGATGCGGACGGCCTCGGCCAGTTGCGCGTCGGTCATATTGTCGAGCAGGATTTGGTCAACGCCGAGCGGGGCGAGGATGTTCACTTGCTCCAGGGTGTCGGCCTCGAAAATGATTTTGGCGTCGGGATTGAACGCGCGCATTTGGTTGACGGCGGCGGCGAGGTCGTTGGGCGTCGGCAGCAGCGCGGTGTGGTTGTCCTTCGGCATGAAGGCGTCGTACAAGCCGAAACGGTGATTGACCCCGCCGCCGCAACGCACGGCGTACTTGGCGAGATGGCGCAGACCGGGGACGGTTTTGCGCGTGTCAAGGATTTGGCATTTGGTGCCGGCGACCGCGTCGACGAACTGCCGCGCGCGGGTGGCGATGCCGGAGAGATGTTGCAAAAAGTTCAGCGTGACGCGCTCGCCGCCGAGGATGGCCGCGGCGTTACCGCTGGCGGTGAGGACGGTTTGCCCGGCGGCGAGCGTGCCACCGTCAGCGGCGGCGGGCGTCACGGTCAGCGAGGGGTCGAGTTGCGAAAAAGTTTCCACGGCGACGGGGATGCCCGCGAGCACACCGGGTTCCTTGACGAAGATGCGGGTGCTGACGGTGACGCCGGCGGGCACCAGCGCGGCGGTGGTGAGGTCCAGCGGGCCAAGGTCTTCACCCAGCGCGCGGACGACGGCTTCGTGGATGATGGCGGGGTCGGGCGGTTGGATTTGCATGAGGAAACGGGCCGGTTAGTGGATTTGAAGATAGTATAGATTATTGCTTTCCGAGTGCGTGGGGACGTGCAACCAAGTCGGCTCAGAAATTTGAACAGGACGAATCGTGACTGTGGTACTTATTATAATAACACCAGGACCGGGAGAAAAACCTAGAGTCATCGGTGGGAAAAAATTGGCAGGAACTGTTTTTGCCGGTTTAATCATTTCCACCGTTTTTAACTGAAACAACTCGTGGTTGTGAGGAAACAAATCGGTGATTTCGACGAGATATTCAGGCGAATGGTCTAACACAGGCATTACCGGCGGAACAGCCATTGACGCCGGAACGAGCGCCAGCAATACAGCAAATAAAACCAGCCATTTCATGGCCGGTGAAGATAGTCCCGGCCAGCCAATAAATCAAGCCGATTCCCCTCTGCGAGAAGGGAATTGGCGTTTGTGGGAAGATTTGCGTTTGCGGGAGGCCTGGTCGGCAGAGGTTGTCGCGGCGCCGGTAATTCCACGGATAATGAGATGGAACCTTATTTTAATCAAAGGAAGATTTGCTTAAGCAAACAACCCAAATGCTTATCAAAACTAGTTCCTCGTTGTTAGCAGTGGCAGCGCTGACGCCGGCACACTCCCCACCGCCCCGGCCTCCTGCGCCAGCGCGTTCCCCTTCCGTGAAGGGGCGGCCGCGCGAGCCGACGGGGTAGTTCAGCGTTCGGCGTATGGAGCGCGGACGTCCCGTCCGCTGCGGACAAGATGTCCGCGCTCCATACACGATTTTACGGGTTATACGCGCTGATGCGGTCAATCCGCACCTGCCGGTGGCCGCCGCTCTCCAGCGTCAGGTCCGCCGTCTCGCCGAGGTTCTTCTTGTGCAGCGCTTGCGCGACCGGCGTCAGGTAGGAGATGATGCCTTGCTCAGGGTTGCTGTCCCACGCGCCGAGTATCGTGTAGGATAATTGCTCGCCGCTGCCGGTGTCGGTCAGCCCAACCACGGTGCCGATGTTGACGCTGCCGGTGTCGGCGGCCTTGAAATCGGTCGGCTGCGCGCGCAACAGCATCGCCTCCAACTCGGCGCGCCGGCGCAACAGGACGGATTGCATTTCCTTCGCGGCCTTGAACTCGCTGTTCTCGCGCAGGTCGCCGTAGGAGCGGGCCACGGCGATGTCGCGGGTGTTGTCGGGGATTTTCTTGGTGATGATTTCGTCCAGCTCGGCCTTGCGCTTGGCGAGGCTGTCGAGGGAGACCACCAGCGGCGCGGTGTCGGATTTGTTGTCCTGGCCGATAATCATCGCCTGCACGAACGGGTAAAGTTTCACCAAGGTCGCCAGCAGCGAGCGTTTGTCCAGCTCGTCAAACACGGGGCTGAGCATGATGACGCGGGTGACGTCGCGCACCTCGTCCTCGCGCGCGCCGGCGAGCAGGTCTTTGACGAGTTCCTTGTTGGTGATGAGCAGGTCTTGCAAGCGGCCCGATTTGCGGCTGCCTTCGAGGGTGTCCAGCTCGAGCACGGAGAGCATCGCGTAGAACAACTGGATGTTCACCAGCGGCTGGAACCCGGCGGCCTTGCGGTTCTTCGACAGCCAGATGAGGAAGTCGTAATGCAATTTGCGCTCGCGGATGAGCCGGCCGAGCACTTCGAGAATTTCGGCGACGCGGTGGTCTTTTTTGTACGACTCAATCACCACCTCGGCGATGCGTCCGTTGGCGTGGGGCAGCAGCGACACCGCGAAGGCGTGCCAGCCGTCGCCCAAGATTTCCGCCGCGCGCGCGACGAATTTGCCCTGCTTGCCGGCGGTCAGTTGCTCGGCGAGCGCGACGAACGACTTGGCGTCTTTCGGGATGAACTTGCTGAGGCCCGCCGTGCCGAATTTCCCGACCTGGCCCGCTTCCTGCACCAACTCGTCGCGCCCCAGCGCCAGCTCGACGGCGGCGGGGATTTGCGAGCTGGGCGTCCTGGCGATGGTCTGGTCAATGTCCGTGATGACGTTCTGCAACGCCTCGTCGTCGAGCACCTTGGCGTGTTTGATAAGTTGCTCGACCGCCGCCAACTGCGCCTTCGGCCCGACCGCCTTGGTGACGGCGCCGAGGGCTTGCTGTTTGTAATCCGGCGCGATGTCGTGAAACACCACCGGCTCGCTGCGCCTGCCGGGCACGACAAAGCGCTCGTCCTTCCTGATGGCGCGCTTGACGCCATCCCACCATTTTTTCCAATCGCCGCCGTCGATGACCGATGGCGACAGCACCGCTTGGATTTTCTCAGCGGTGGCGAGTCTGCCGAGGCTGCGGACGGTGATTTGCAACAACGTGACGGGGGCACCGTCAGCGAGCGCCTTGACCGCGGCGAGGTCGTTCAACTTTTTCGCCTCGATGTGCTCCGCGTCGAGCGGCGTCAGCGAGGTCGTGGCGTACTCAAAATCCATCGCATGACCGGGCCGGCCGGCGAAATCAATGATGATTTTTTTGCCAATCGAATCCCATTCCTTGATTCTGCCGACGCCCCAACTGCGGTGCTCGCAACAAGCGTTGGGGATGAGTTTTTCGAGTTTGGGAGCCAGGTGCGTGAGCTGCAAAGTCTCCAAGGTCTGTAGAAGGTCGCTGTCCATCAAGCGTGAATGCTAGGGAAAGAACGAGCGCTTGGCAACGCAAAGTTTGGGAAGTTTTGAACTAATTCCTGTCCAAACTTCTCGTGGTAAAATATGGTTCAGTTTCCCTGCCGCGCGGCGGGGGCCTTGGCCAGCGTCAGCGTGATGCCGGACAGCACGTCGTCGGCGACGCTGACCATCACATCGTGCGGCGTCGCGCGGTCGGTCAGGCTGTTGTCCAGGGGCAAGTCCAAATCCTCGCGCTCCCTCACGGCGGCGCGGTCGGGCACGCGGGTGGCGGCGGTGTTGTGGATGCCGTAACGGTACGCGCCGTAAAAAGCCGCCTCGTCGTCACGGTTGGAAACTTCCACCGGAATGTCCGGCGGCAGCGGCGTGTCGAGCAAATTCGTGCCGTCCGCGCCGCTGATTTGCGCCGTCGCCAGGCGCAGGAAGCGCCCGCTCCCCAGCCGCGTCTCGGTGAACAAGCCGCCCTCGCCCGCCGTTTTTTTGCCGACCACCAGCGCGATGCCCTTTTGCCTCAGCGTGAACGCCAGCGCCTCCGCCGCGCCGCGCGTGGCGTGGTTGACCAGCACGACAATCGGGAAATCCTGCCGCAAGTTTAGCGGCTGATGCTGGGCGCGAAACACTTGCTGCGGAAAATTCAAGCCTTCCACGGTGAACAACACCTCCTGTGGCGGCGCCAGCAACCCCGCCACCGCCGCCGCGCCGGCCAGGTTGTTCCCGTCGCGAAAATTCCGCAGGTCAATCATCAACCCGCGCGGGCCGTCGGCCTTGAGCGTCGCCCATTGCTTGAGAAAATAATCCAGCTCCCGCTGCGCCAAATCGGCGGGGCGCCAGTACGCGGTCTGCGACGGCAACATTTGCAGGATGGTTTTCACGCGCGGGTCGGGCGTCATCACCGCCGTCGCGCCGAGCTTCATCCTGCCGCCGTGCCTGGCGAACAACTCGCCCAGCGTGGCCGGCGTGAGTGGCCGGCTGATGAGCGCCGGCGCGTCAATGGATTGCGTCCGCAGCAAGTCAATGATTTCCCCCGCCTCGTCCGCTGACGGTGACAGCGCGGGCGCCGGCTCATCGTCGGCGGACGGCGCGCCGGCATACGGGTCCGGCTCCAGCACCGTGCCGGCGAGGCGCGGCGGCAGGATGTTGTCACCGTCAGCGACAACGACCGCGCCCGCCGCCCGCCACTTGGGATATGCCACGAGAAAAACATACGCCGCCGCCGCGCCCGCGATGAAGGCGGCAACCGCCGGCAACAAGATTTTCAATGACGTTCGCACAGTTTTGAGCCACGCATGGACCCGAATAAACCCGAATTTTTATCCGCATTCGTGTTTATTCGGGGCCGTTCGCGGTTGGTTTTTCTCCAGCAAATCCAGCGCCTTCCGCCCGATGTCCAGCCGGTACTGCTTGCCCTCGAAGCGAATGTCAGCGGCCATGCGGTACGCCCGCCGCCGGGCCTCATGCAAGTCATGTCCGACCCCCGTCGCCGCCAGCACCCGCCCGCCGCTGACGGTCACCCGCCCGTCCTCGCGCCGCGCCGTGCCCGCGTGGAACAGCAGCGGCGACGCCCCGTTCAAGCCGTGAATCACCTGCCCGGTGACGGGATGTTCAGGATAACCTGGCGCCGCCAGCACCACCGTCAGCGCGCTGCCTTGCTTCAACTCAAAGCGCAACTTGCCCAGCCGCCGCTCCACCGTCGCCAGCAACAAGTCCAGCAGCGGCGTCTCCAGCAGCGGCAGCAACACCTCCGTCTCCGGGTCGCCGAAGCGGCAGTTAAATTCCAGCACCTTCGGCCCGTCCGGCGTGAGCATCAGCCCCGCGTACAGCACGCCGCGATAATCAATCCCCGCGTCGCGCAGCGCCGTGATGACCGGCTGGATGACCGTCCGCTCAATCGTCGCCAGCAGCGCGGCGCTGACGATGGGCGCCGGCGCGTACGCGCCCATGCCGCCGGTGTTCGGCCCCTCGTCGTCGTCGCGGATGCGCTTGTGGTCCTGCGCGCTCGGCAGCAGCACATAGTCCGCGCCGTCAGTGACCGCGTGGATGGACGCCTCCTGCCCGGGCAAGAATTCCTCGATGAGCACGTGGTCACCCGCCGCGCCGAAAATTTTTCGCGCCATGATTTGCTCCAGCGCCGCGTCAGCGTCAGCGAGCGTTGGCGCGATAATCACGCCCTTGCCCGCCGCCAGCCCGTCCGCCTTCACCACCAGCGGGTAGCGTTGCGCCGCGCAATACGCCCGCGCCGCGGCGACCTCGGTGAACCGCGCGCTGGCCGCCGTCGGCACGCCGGCCTTGGCCAGCAAGTCCTTCGTGAAAATCTTGCTCGCCTCCAGGCGCGCGCCCGCCTGGCCAGGCCCGAACGCCGGCACCCCGGCGGCGCTGAGTTCGTCCACCAACCCCGCGCACAACGGCGCCTCCGGCCCGACCACGACCAAATCCGGCCGCTGCCGCTCGCACCACGCGCGCAGACCCGCCAGGTCCGTGACCTGCAGCGGCACATTCTCGCCCAGCGCCGCCGTGCCCGCGTTGCCCGGCGCGAAATACAATCTGGCGACGCGCGCGTCCCGCGCCAAGGCCCAACCGATGGCGTGTTCGCGGCCGCCACTGCCGACTACCAGAATTTTCATGGGGATTGAAATAACAACAAAGTCGCCTCCGGCGGCAGTTCCTTGTAAGTGAAAACGTAATCGTTCGACTCCAGCCGGACGCGCGGATAGGCCGACGACTCCGGCGCGGACAAAAATTCGTCCAGCGTGCGTAACTCCACGTACGCTGGCGTCGACCGCGCCGTGCGGTACAACACCGGCACGACCCATTTCGCCCGTGTCTGCCCGACGATTTTCCACAAATCCGCCACGCTGACATTGCGGTTGCCGACCGGCAGGAACAGCACATCCGCGCCGCCGATGGCGCGCGCCTGCCGCTGGTCCAGCGGGCGGCCGATGGCGCCGAGGTTGCAGAACACCACGCGGTCGAGCTCCAGCACATAGACCGTGTTGGCGCGCGAGTGGCGCTGACCGTCAGCGTCGCGGGACGTCGCCACGCCGCGAAAGGCGATGCCGTTGGCGTTGTTCGCGCCCAGCCCCGTGAGGCTGCGGAAAATTTGCGGCAGACCGGTGAAGCCCTCGCTGGCCGAAAGGTCCGGCGACTCCGCGCTGATGAGCACAATGTCAGCGGGCAGCGCGTCGGGAAACTCATAACCGGTCGGCGCGTCGCCACCGAACGGATTGAACGCGATGCGCACGCCGCTGGAAGTGGTCAGATACAAAAACGCCTGCCCGTAAAACCTGACCTCGGTGGCGTCGGCGGGAATGCTTTTGCGCGCCTGGCCGCCGCCGTTGGCGGTCGCGTCGCCCTGTTCCGGCGGGCGGGGCCGCACCGTGTTGACGCCCGACCGCAAGTCCGCCGCCGTCGCGGAGCCGAGCGCCCAACCGGTCATCACCAGCGCCAAAAATAAATTTCGCATGAGACGCCAACTATGACGGCAAAATCCCAAATGACAAACTAATTGGTAGCGTGTCAGTTTGATTTTTGGTTCTATCCCGTGAACAGAGGAATGGCAGAGGCGTGAGGTAAGCGCGGCAAATTCCCCTGCCGTGAAGGGGTGGCGCGGAGCGACGGGGTAGTTCAGCGGTACCGGAACTACCAAAACCGAACGCTGAACTACCCCGTCCGCTCCGCGGCCACCCCTTCACGGAAGGGGAATTTGCTCACGCAGGGGCATGGGCGGTGAGGGGGGGCAGCGTCAGCGCTGCCACTGCTAACAGCGAGGAACCTGATATTTTAACGCAAACTCGCACCTTCGGCTAATTTCCCCGCCTGGTTTTACCCACTTCGTTCCCCATGCGGGGGTCTACTTCAGCCGGAGGGCAGCCGAAAACGTCAATAGAGAAGCCTTCTCCATCAATAGAGAAGCGCTCTCCAACAGTGGAGAAGCCTTCTCCAACGTCAAAGAAGCCTTCTCCGACAATAGAGAAGCCTTCTCCAACGTCAAAGAAGCCTTCTCCGACAGTAGAGAAGTCTTCTCCAACGTCAGAGAAGCCTTCTCCGACAGTAGAGAAGTCTTCTCCAACGCCAGAGAAGCCTTCTCCGACAATAGAGAAGCCTTCTCTAACGCCAGGGAAGCCTTCTCCAAACCTGTTTTTGTCCGTTTCAACCCCCCATTACAACTTCAAAACCGAGCTGCCGCGCTTCGCCAACAGCTTTAACATCGGCACCATCCCAGGCGACATCATCGACGTCGCCGCCAAACAATCCACCGCCGAGCACGCCGAGGGGGCCAATTAACCAATCATGAATTTATCCGCAGATGACGCAGATTAAAACACCGATTACTTTAACTTAAAAAACTCT
>JAISCS010000185.1 GCA_031265365.1 Verrucomicrobiales bacterium | reverse complement strand
GCAACAGGTTGGATATGACCAGAACTTTTTTTGCCTGAACTAACATCGTAATGAACCCATTGTAACCGGCCCGGTCAGGCATTGCAAAGTTAATCACCGAACTAGGCGACAAAAATAATTCGCCGAAATTGTGCGAGCCGGCAGGTCTCGGTTGAAAATGACCCGTAACGCGAGTAACATACGGGGATACGCGACAGCTAATGACCATGTATGGAGTTTGGAGGAAGTGATTACCTTCCTTCACTAAGTGCGCCAAGATGCTTGCCGTATGAATACCTCATTTAATCGGTCTTCATGGCAAAACGAGGAAAATTCATGGCGACCCCAACGGGATTCGAACCAGTTGCCGCAAACTCTGAATTTTCCTCATTTTGCCACGAAGGCTGATAGAATGAGGGTTTCATTGTGGCAAGCATTCTAACGCGCTTGGCTGAAGATGGCAAGTTGTAGTTCAAATTTGTTTCCATTTGTTTCGGCGAATCGGCGCGTAAAAGTAGCTAGGTACGGCTGACGGGAACATGGTTAACCCGCATGTTAAATATTTCACCGGTATTTTAAGGGAGAAAATTTCCCTATTTCAGTTCCGTGGATTTAGCTTACCATTCTCTTGTTTGAGGAATGATTGGAAGGACGCGGCAACGGGTGCAGTAGGAATTGTACCAGGCTGGTGTTGCGGCGCCGGTATTTCTTTTGGTTGGACAGGCGCACGATGCATTCACCATCGTTTAGCTCGCTGATGAATTCGACGGTGTAACGCGGTTGCTCGCGGTAGGTCATTTGGCTGTCTTCCCGCAGTCCGCCGGTTTCGCCTTGCAAGATGCTTTCTGCCGTGCCGCCTTTCAGGACGCCCTCGGCACGGGTGACCAGGCCGCCTTTCTTGCTGATGTATTCGGCGGTGGAGGTGTCGCCGTTACGCAGGTGAAAATGGATGGAGCAGTTGCCCATGACCGAGTCAATGTAATCTTGCGAAACGCCGGCGTCGCGCATGCGGGCGAAGGATTGGAAGGCGAGCACACAGGCAATCTGGTACTGGCGGCATTTGTCGAGGAACCCGGACTCGCCGGTGAACTCGCCCCTGGTGGCGACGGTGGCGAATTCATCCACCAAATAGAAGAACGTGCGCTCGCGGTTGAGGTGCCCGCCGTCAGCGCGCAGGGTTTTGAAACGGTTGAGCGCGGAGCGGAAAAACAACAGCTTGTACAAAATGGATGCCAGCTTCGCCGATTTCTGCCACTTGGCAAAATTCAACATCAACAACACAATGCGCCCTTGGTCAATGGCCGTGTCGAAATTAAACGTGCCGCCGGGACAAAACATTTTGTCGAACGGCGCTTGCGATAACAGCGAGGTCAGGTTGGAGGCGGTTTGTTTAACCGAGCCGATGGTTTTATCGTTGGCGGGGTCGAAGACCTCGACGTAAAAATAATTCAAAAGCTCATCGTGCTTAAACACCTCTTGTCCGTCGGCGCCTTGGCTTTTGCGATGATTTTCGTAGATGGTCAAAAAGTCCTTTAACAAACCTTCCTCCGCCTTGGGCACGGCAAGGGCGGCGAGGCGGTTGAAGCTGAACAGGATTTTGTCCAATAAGTCGGCCAGCGCGAACAAATACTCCTTGGCTTCCCTGGCCCCGGCCGCGTCGCGCAGCAAAGTCAGGCCGGTGGCGGTGAGTTTGATTTGCCGCAACGCCACCGGCACAAATTGCGTCAGCGCCGAGTCCAGGGTTTTCTTAAAATCGTCGGCGGTGCTGCCGCGCACTTCCGACGCGGACTGTGCCAGCTCCCGCAAATTCGGCAGAATGGCGGAGTGCGGGTCATTGGGCACGCCGTACATGTTGCGGTGAATTTCATCCAGCCGCGCCTTCACAGTTTCATCAGGCGGTTCGCGTTGGCGAGTGTGGTCATCATGTCCGCGTACTGGCGCACGGGAATAGCGGGATTGTTGAACGGGTCAACCGCGGCGGAGTCGGGGCCATCGGGGCCGATTTTGTCAATGTCGCCGGCGCGGCCGTATTTGTGGGCACACCATTCCACCAGCGCTGGCAACTCCATTTTGCCGTCCTGGACAAAGTAACCGGGCTTCAGGCGCGACCAATCGCCGGGCTTTTTCAAATCGCCGGCGCGAAAGCTCGCCTCAATCAACTGGTTGAACACAAACGCCGTCTTGCCCGCGCCGGACGCGCCGTTGATGGACGTGTGGTTGTGCAGTTCCTTGTAAGTCAACCCGACGCCATCCTCGTTCAACGGATGGGCAGCGTGCTTGGCGTCCAGACGGAAGCGTAAAATCCCAAACTCGCTGATGGTGATAGGACGTCGCCGCCAAATAGCATCCTTGGTGGCGTCGTAAATCGTCGCGACAGGCTGACGGTCAGCGGGTGTTTTTGGCAAAACCAAATTCCTCGGCGGCGGCAGGGCAAATTGTTTTTCCGGTTCGCGCCGCCGCCAATACCAATCACGCCAGCCCATCCGGTTTGTCCTCCAGCGCTGACGGTGACGGCGGCACGGTCAGCGGAATATTGAAATAGGCAATGTCCGCCCGCAGTTGCTCGCCGTCGTATTCATGACAACACCACAACAAGGCTTCCCAATGACGCAGCGGCGGCGAGTCCAGGCCGTAGTGTTGCAACTCGAAATTTTCCGGCGCGGTGGTTTGCGGTTTTAAATTTGCCTGCGCGCGGGAAAGATGTTGGTTGTCAAGAGCGCACTCTTAGTCATCGGGAGCACCGGCGTGGTCGTCGGGAGCACCGGCGTGGTCGTCAGGAGCACCGGCGTGGTCGTCAGGAGCACCGACGTGGTCGTCAGGAGCACCGGCGCGGTTGTCGGGAGTACCGGTGCGGTTGTCGGGAGTACCGGCGTGGTCGTCGGGAGTGGCGGCGTTACCGCCAAACGCACGCTCCCTGACACAAAAATGTTGGATAAATGGTTGACACCCCCGCGCTTTTCCGTATCATGAACACGTAATTTAACCGAAAGAAAATATTTTATGGCAACCAAAGCATACGTCTACGCCAACTACATCCCCGTTGGCATTGACAAACAATACCACTGGGTCAACAACATCACCGACAACGCCTTGGCGGCGAAGGCTGATTTCAAAAGCATCCCCGCCAACATTTGGACGCAACTCGGCGAGCGCCGCGGCTACATCGTGGACGCTTACAACGCGGTCCACGAAGGCCGCAAATACCTCGCCACGCTCACCCAGGTGGAACACGACGCCTTCAACGGCCACCCCGACGGCAACTACGACAGCATCACCATCCTGCCCGCGCCCGGCGGTTATTTCCCGACGGGCGACCAGCGCATGAAGGCCGGCACCCTGCCGTGGTTCGCCAAAGTCTTCGTTCCCCTGCTCACCGCCGACCCCGCGTGGAACGCCTCCATGACCGAGCAATACGGTCTGACCCCCATCAAAAAGAACAACAACCTCAGCTACCACGACTTTAACCTAAGCGTCGTGAAAACCGTTGACGGGCAAAACCTGCAACTCAAAGGCGTCAAAGGCGACTTCAAGACCCTGCTCATCCGCCGCCGCATCAACAGCCAAGGCGAGTTGGACGAGGTGAAGACCGTCACCCGTCTGCCGTGGACCGACCCGCGCCCGCTGACCGACAAGGCCGAGACGCGCGAGTATCAGGTGCAAGGCTTGGTGAAGGATGAACCCTACGGCGCGCCGAGCCAGATTTTCATCATCACCGCCCGCCGCACCTTGAAAATCGAGGAAGAGAGCGTGTAAGGATTTCTCCGCCGCCGGTCGCGGCCGGATTGATTAGCACAAAACAAACGCCGCCAGAATCGTTGCAAGCGCAAGGTCAGCGCCGCGTGGCTGGCAGCGGCGGGCGAGGCATAGGTGGCGGCTAACAATCGGAACCCGTCGGGCGCGCGATAAATGTTCATGGAACGTACACTGGCACGGATTGGTAACCGCCGTTGAGTTTCACGCCGTTCACGGTGCGCGGCGGCACGTATTCGGTGCGATATTGCAAAACTCCGCCCGGATTGCCTCCGCGCTGGCCTTCACCCCAAAATGACGCATCAGGATGGTCCACGCCCCAAACCGCCTCGCGGTGCCAGCGGTCTTCCAGCTCCAGCGCATTGTGTTTCGCCTCGCCGTGTTCAACGCCAGCCTGCCAGACTTTTTGTTCCTCGGCGTCGCGGTACACGTTGAGCAATGCGCCACCGGCGAGACCGGCAGCGGCGCCGGCGCCGGTGATATAGGGATTGCCCTTGCTTAGTTCGTAACCGGCGAAACCGGCGCCACCTGCCAGCGTCAGCGGCACGCCGTAACGGGTTAAATTGCGAACGGCGTTGTCGGTCAGCGAGTCTTGTTCATAAGGCTTGGTGCCGGCGCAAGCCGCCAGCAGTCCGGTCAACAGCAACATTTTCAACAGGAAAAATATCATGATTGATTTGATAGGTCACGGGTTGATGAGTTCACCCAGCCCACCATCAGGAAAAGCGATAATGTTTTCCCACAACAAACGTTCGTCCAGCAGCGCGTTTTGGATGCTTTGTAAAATGGCGCGCAATCGCGCTTCAGCATCCAGCGAGTTGGCGGTTTGCCGCGCCAAGGTTGGCACCAACCATTTCAGAAACTCAGGATTGGCGGCAACCTCGGCGTTGAACGCCTCGCGCCACGCCATCGTCAGCGCCGGGTCGCTGACGATGGCGGCGGACATGAGCAGCGGCGCTTTGCCGGAGTAAAGCACGAGCGACGCCACGCTTTGTTCCCATGCCGCTTGGTAACCGGACACGGCGAGGCCAAGATTCCGGTGTAACTCCATCGCTTCCTTCGGGTGAGAGGCAATCCAGACCGGCAGATGGTCAACGTCAGCGTTGGCGGCAGTGAGCAAACCTGAGCTGTTGGTTTTCAACGTTGGCAAAGCCAGGGCGTTAATCATCGCGCCGGCGCGCAGTTCATGCAAACTTCCCAGCGGCGAGGAGTTTTCGATTTTCTGGCATAGCGCAAGTTTGGTTTCGGGATTTTTGAACAACCGCACCAACACCGCCGAGCACACGCTGACAGTGTCGAGATGGTTGGCGGCAATTTGACCGGCAACCAAGTCCGCCACACGGTTAGCGGCGATGACTTGCGCGATTTTCTGCGTGACAAACTCCAGCTTGGGCAAGGCGGTCAAGCGGCGGTACAATTCCCAAAACCCGGCGGGATTATTTTGCCACGCTTGGAGATAAATATTTTTCAACGAATCGCGCAAAATGATTTCACGGTTGATGTCGTCGCTGACGGTGTTGGTTGTTTGCGCGAAGGATTTGAAACGGCGCGCAAAATCCAACCGGTCACTGACTGCGCCCCTGGCGAGATAAGGGTCCAAGTCAGCAAGGTCACGGTTGGCGGCGGCGAAGGCCGTGGCGGATTGCAGCGCGTGACCGCGCAATAATTCCGCCCAAGCGGGCGCTAATTCCGGCGCCACGCCAAGCGCGTCCAAAAATATCGAGCGCAACGCGGGGGAAAAATCCGGCGTGTGCCACAACTCCGCCCAAGCGTCATCGTCAGCGGCGAGATGGCGGGAGACTGCTAGCCCGAACGCCAGCAAGTCACGGTCAGTGAGCCGTCCCGCCCGATAAATTTGGTGAATACCTTCCGGCTTGCCGGCGGCGCGCAACGGACATTCCGCCCAAGCGTGACTCGCGGCAAACGTGTTGAACCAGCCGCCGCCCAGGGTGTTAAACTGCTCCAGAAAAATCCTCACCGTCGGCGGGTGGCTCGCCAGCGTTTGCACCAAGGCGGCGCGAGTATTGAGCGAGGCGGCCTCGGCGGGCCGGGTCATCAGCCAGAAAAAATATCCCGCCAGTTCGGGCTGGGCGGCAAGATTGTCGCGCAACCAAACTTGCCAGTCGCTGACCGTGACGTTGGCGCCCAGCGTTTGCCGAAGATGGTTGGCGCGGGCGGTGGCGTGATGTTGAAAATAGTTTTTGAGAAATTGCAAACCCGCTTCGCTGTTGATGGACTCTTGCAACGGCACACTCCACAGGTTGCCGGCCAACCGCGCCGCTGACAGTCGCCGGCGGTATTCCCCGGCGAGCGCGAAGCGCGCCAACACCGTTCGCCAAAAGGTGGCATACGCGCCGTTGGCCGGATATGTGTGCCGGATGACCTGGTTGGCGCCGCCGTTGAACGCGCCGCAAATTCGGCGGGTATATTCCCAGACCTCGGTGATATCCGCCGGGGGACGCGGCGCGGTCAGGCCGGTGGCGCGCAGGGCGATTTGATAAACCGGGTCGGGCAATTTTTGTCGCGGCGAAGGCCACACCGTCAGCGCCCTGGCAACGGAGTCAGCGTCCGCGTCGCCGTTCAAAAAATAACCGGCCAGCGGGGTGATGGCGTGCGGTTGCAGCAATGCGGACCAATGCGGAAAATCCCCGCCGCTGACGCTGCCCATGATGGCGTGTTGCGCGGCCTGTGGTGAAAAGCCCGCGCCCAGCATGGCGTCCCTGACCGCCACCGCCGCCAAGCCGTTGCCGCCGCGAAGGTCGGTTTCCAGTTGCCGGTTCAAGCCGTCGCGTTCAATCGCTTCCGCTAACAGTGACTCAAACCATGCGCGATTGATGCGCTGGCTCGCCGTGCCGTTTTCGATTAACCAAACCGTCGCGGAGTTTTGGCCAAACGCGCGCGCCAGCGATTGATTATGGTGCAACTCCGTCACTGTCGCGCCGCTGACGGTGAGGCCGCCAAGCATCATCCAGGCGATTAGTTGAACTAATTTCACGGCGTCTTAACCAGGTTCGCCATCGGCGCATTGGCGGCGGCGAGATGTTGTGTCTCCTTGCCCGATGACGCAAGGACGAGCGTTGGCGCGGCGGTTTTCTTTTGGGGCGCGGCGAACGGGTCGGGATAATACGTGGAAATCATGTCGTTAATGTCCCGGCCCTCCGCCTTGGGAAAATAGACGGCCTTGATTATCGCCCCGGCGCCGGTCAATTGGTCGCGCCAGCGATTGCACGCGCGCCGCCCCGCCGCGTCATGTTGCATGAGCAGGTGAATTTGCTTGCCCTTGAACAAGGGCAGCGCGTCGGGATGAATGTTTTGCTCCGCGCCCAACATGCACACAAAACCCTCGTCGGGGCGCTCCACCGTGCAGCGCGAGGCAATGGTGGCGAGAAAATCCGGTCCGCCCTCGACAAAATAAATATCCTTGCGCTGTCGCGCGTCCGCCAAACCAATCGTCCAGCCCGGATGAGAATTCAACAGGGTCAGCCCCTTGACTTCCTCGCACACCTGCCGCCCTTTTCGTTCCCGCGGCACTTGGTACGGCTGGCCGTCCAGCCGGCGGGCTTGCACGGCGTAACGGGCATCGTCCAGCACGAAAAAGGCCGGTTGTCTTTTGAAATCGCCAAAGCGCAACAACCCCCGTTCGTGCGCCGCCAGCAGTCCGCGATACGGAATGGTGCGTAGCGCGGCGAGTTGGCGAATTTCATAATCCGTGCCGGGGCGGATGGTGGCGTAGTGATAGGTCTGCTCTCGATTTTTGGCGGAACGCACATCCAGCGTCAGCGGCTCAAGGTGACGCGGCAGGTAGCAATCCAAGTCGTAAAATATTTTCAACGGTCGTGTTACCGCTGACGGTGACGCAACCACGGGACGCCGCTCAATCTCCTCACGCCGCTGCCGGTCATCCAGTTTGAGAAACGCGGCAAACTTTTTCAACGCCTCCCTGTTATTGCCGAGTTGATGAATTTTGCCGAAAAACGTAATCACATCACCCGTCTCGCCCGTTGACCAGTCCTTGAACGCGCGTCCGTTGGCGAAGATGGAAAAACTCATGCTCCCATGCGCCGCCCACGGCGAATCCACGGTTTTCTTGCGCGGATTACCGTCCAGATGAAACAGCTCCCACAGGTCATAAATCGTGTAATGACTTTTGATAAACTCCGCCGTCTCCCTGGCTTGCGCCTGCCAGTCAATCCGCCCGTGATAACCCTGCGCCATGCTTTTCCAATAGGACGGCGTGACGACAATCAACCGATGGCGCGCAAAAATCTTTGCACCAACTGAAACGCCCGTTGCGCTTGAATCGCGCGCTCCTCGGTGTTGGCTGAATCATAAAAATCCACAACCTGCCGCGGTCCGTAAGCATTGGGCTGAGCGAATTTTTCCCGCAGAATGGCGATGGCTTTTTTGATGTGCGGGTCGGCCATGCTGTCGCGCCAAAGGTCGGCCATTTTGCTTTCGCACTGGGCGTAATTTTCCAGGCAATAACAAAGATCGTAAGCGTCCTTGGGTTTGTCTCGTCCCGCCAGCGCATACGCCTTCATCGCCACGAAAAACTCAATGGGAATGATGTTGATTTCAACTTTGTTATCCGCGCCGCGCATCATCTTGCCCGTAATGCTAATCACCCCCGGCTGGCGGAATGCCACCTCACAACCCTCGGCGTCAATCGGTCTGAAATTCTCCAGCAACCGCGGATGGTTTTTCTTCAGCTTTTGTTTCGGTGATTTCAAAAAATCCACATCCACTCGAATTTCGCCCAGACCGTCCGCCAAATCAACCTGACCATACAATTTGCATTGGTCATCCGCCTGTTGGTAACGTCCGGTGTCCAGCAAGGTTTGAATCAATTTCGCGTAACGACCATCCGTTAATTTCCCGACATTCAAAGCCAAATCAACGTCAATACTGCCGGAATGAGGTTCCACTGCGTTTGGCAGCAGCAACTCCGGCACCCAGCCGCCTACCAATACGACCGCGTCGCGATAACTGGCTAAAACTTGCGCCACATCCACCAACACACGCCTGGCGGCTTCAGTTTGCCGCCGGTCATATTCAGCGCGACTTCTGATGATGTTTTTCATATCATTACACGCACTTCCCAAGCGATTTTAATGCACTGTTCAAACAACGCCTCGGCCGCTTCCTGTCCCCGGCCGCCACTATGCCATAAATCAACATAGGTCCGCACTAGGTTGGTACAGGATATTCTAGGTTCATCTATTCCGATTCCAGATTGCTCGCCGGGAACAAAAACACCCAGGTTATTCGGCACCAAGAGCACTAGATTGTCACCGGTTCCCACCGGCTGGGCTTGTGTATATTCCACCAGTTTTTCCAGCAAGCTTTTTTCAACATACAACCAAGTCTTGGACTGGCGCACATGCGAGGCTTGCAGCCTATCAGCCGCTGAAAATGACGCATAGGCAATATTGCCTTCAAGGCCGGCATTATATAACGCATCGGTCAAGTCGTTACCGCGTAACAACGTAAAATAAGACAAACGTTGATGTTGGGAAAAACGATAGGCGTCACGCCATGCGAGTAACAAACTCACTGGGTCCTTCAAGCGAATTTTATCTCCCGCTTGAAATTCGACAAACGCCTCATCCCGCAAATAACCGACCACTTTGTTGACCAATCCCAAACTAACCGTTGCCTGGGCTTGCAATTCACGCTGCGTCCAAGTGGCATCTCTACCCGCCAACAACAGCGCCTGTATCACATTACCGGCTTCCGCCGAACTCAAATTAGCAACAGGTCGGGGGCGCTTGTCCGTTGCCTTGTGGCCGGTGCTTTGCAGTAAAATCAAATCGGGAATTTCCAGTCGGTAATTCCCCGCCGTATCAAGCCAATTCCAACCTTTGGCCTGGCAGATTTCCGCCATCCGTGGCGATACCAGGGGCAAAGCCAATATTGGGATGACAGAGGATGCGCCAATATTCTTTGCGTATCCCGAGGCTATAAATTTACTGGGACTCAATTCGGCTTTAACCAGTATCCCCAGGATAATCTTGGTTTTGTTTCGACATTGAAGGCGTATCAGCCAGTTAAACGGCGGCTGGTTTTGTACTTCAACCACTCGCAGCCAACTGACTTGTTGCAAAACTCGCAGTAATGCATCCTTCAAATTATGTTCTAAAACCACGTTATGTGATGATTGGTTCATATAAATACCATGTTCACGACTCCGTGAACATAGCATATTCATGAACATGGAAAAGCTTTATATTTAACCTACCGCCGCTTTTTTCAATAAAACTCCGCCTTTGGCACACAGTAGAAGTCCCTGCTTATGCCCGCCTATTATCGCCTTATGATTCCCGCTACGCATGGCAAACAACTGTGGTCCGGCGGACCTGAATTGACTCCGCAAAACGGGTTGATTCTCATCATGATTATTCTCGCCGGATTGTTGGCCATCGTCGGTGACCGGTTGGTGACGGACAATGACCATCTATCGCTGACACTGACACTCATCGCCCTGCCTAACGCCATCGGCGTATGTCTGCTGGGCAACAGGGTCATGGGTATCGCTTTCGCCGCATTGTTTTGGCTGGCATGGTCAGGCTGCGGTTCGTTTTTAATATTCAAACATTTTATTATGCCACGGTTGCTGCGCTCGCGGCTGCGGCGGATGGCGGAACAGGAGCATGAACACAGCCGTATTTTGAACGAGGAAAGGCGCAAATTCAATGACCCACGGGACAACGAATAAACCGCCCGCTGACACTGACAACGATGCTTCCTTGCCTAAGCGGAGGCAATCTGTCCTGCCACAAAAAACTTCTTCTCAACCAAAAATTGAGTTCAATCCCGCCCTGCCCAATTTGCCGCCGTCCACGCCGGCCATCGCGTTGCTTAAAAAAGGCTCGTTGACGCTACTGTTTGCCTCGCTGACGCTCGGCACCAAAACCATGCGCGCCGTCTCCAACTCGCTCGCCAGGGGACTGGACACTGTGCGGTTGCAACTGGGTGATTTATTGGAACAAGCCCTCACCAAGTTCGGTCGGCATCGCTGACCTATGAACCAGCCATGATTACCCAGCGCGAGTTCACGGACATGGAAACCGACCCGCGCCGGATTATCGCACCCGCGGACATCACCGATTTGGAAATGCTGCAACTTTACTATTTGCAACGCGGTGGCGCCTCCCCGCTGCTGATGCGCGGCGATACCCTCGGCATCCCGTGTTTCCACCTCCCGCGCGGCATCTATCTGGATATGCTCAAAGGCGACAATCCCATTTGGGCAAACATGTTCACCGTCGCGCCGGCAGCCTTCAACGAATGGATTGTGCTCAATCCCGGTCACGATATTATTATCATGGCGATGCACTTGGAAACCGGTAGCATCGGCGAAGCCTCCCTCGAATATCTTGCCGGGGTCAATTATTGCCACCAACGGCGGCTGTTCACCGTGGTGCGTCAACTGCGGGAGCGTCTGCGACGGATTTGGGATGATTGGACAAGCCACGGCAAACCGTTTTATAAACTGCGCGACCTGCCGCTGGATTTTTGTTCCGCCACCATTCTGACCAAATGAATCTGCCCATCCTCAACCGTTCCATCGTCAGCGAGCCAATCCTGCAACCACTGGTGCAAGCCGCTCGTGACGGCAAAATTCCGGGCTTCCCCCTGCCAGACGGCTATCCGGGTGTCAGCGGCTGGGATGAGGATTTTTTCATCGTCACGGCATGGACGCGGCAGGCCGTGGCGTTGCACAAAAACGCCGCTGCCGCTGATTTCGGCGTTACCGCCTTTGACGACCTTGCGAACTCCATAAAACTTGGCAGCGCCAACCCGCTGACCGTCCCGGCGATTTTTTGTTGCGGCTTGAATCGAATAAAATCTGCCACTCTCTCAAATAACCCGAAAACGCCAAGGCGCGGCGTGCGTTCCATGTTAAAATTATACGCCCTTGACGCGCCCGTGGTTATTTCCATATACGCCCACTCCACCGTCGAGGTGGAAGCCCTGCGCCAACTGGCCAAACTAATCGTACCCGATTTTCAATGCTTCCAGACCCCGCATATTTTGGATGTCCTGCGCCACCCCGGATATATTTGGGAGCAGCTAAAATCGCTCAGTGCGAGGGAACGCAAGTCGGCGCTGATGGGCCTGGCTGGCGCTTGGTGGTGCATCATCCTCAGCCCGCTAATCTGGTATTGCCCTTGGCTGAAATTGTTACTGCCAATCGGTTTTATCATGATTTTTCTGGGCTTAACTGGCGGTGACGGCCAGCGTTACTGGCAGTACTGGAAGCATTGACCTATTGCATAATTCATGCCGCCCCGCCAGCTCGCCGATTACGATTGGGATATTGTCTGCACCAACCCGCTGATGCCCGATGCCATGATTCACCTCAGCTACCCTGGACGGGAAATGTTCGAGGCTTCCGCCATTTCATTAAGTGCGGAACAGGCGAATGATTTGGCCGTTGTCCTTGCGGCATTGCCCTCGCTAATCATGGCGGGAGGACTGTCAGCGGCAGTGGACGTGGAAGCGCAAAATCATGAATCCCATTTTGGCGATTATGGGCTGGCATGGGCGCAGTGCCATTGCACCTACTTGTTGTTTCACCATGCGGTAACGCTGCTGGCGCCGCACTTCGTGGCCACGCACACCCAGTGGAAAAAACGCGGCTGGCCGGACGCTTGTTTCTATCCGCTGTCGCCGTTGCATTCCGCGGCGATTTATCACCTGACCAAGGCGGTCATGGATACGCTCATTCCGCAATTCACGGCCAACACCTCCCTGGTGTCCTGCCCGCCACGGGAATTTGCCGCTGCCGCCGACCAGCTGTTACCACAATTAAAAGCCGTCGCGGTTGACCCGCTAACGGAGGATTTATCGCCATTTCGCCGGCTTGCCAGTTTATGAATTGCCTTGGTACTGTGCTTGATTTGCGCCGGCCTATTTGCGTCAGGCCAAATTCACCGGTTGCCATTGAAGAAGCCGCCCGTCGTAAAGCGGAGGCAATCCTGATTCAATGCCTGCCCTCGCTGCCGCCCGGTCAATCCGGCGCGTTGTTCCTGGGGGGTGGCACCACGCCGGAGTTGTTGGAATTGCGCCACGCGGATTTTTGGGAATGGACAGAGCGGTATGTCGTCGGGCATGGCGTCTCGTGTCCGCAGACGCTTAACAAAACCGACCTGACACCGTTCAAGCTGGTGTTCACTTATTTCGCCGACCACATGGATGTGTTGGATGGCAGTAGCATTCTTCATTCATCTCCTCAACGGGAAAAATTTGTGCTCGTATGTCCCCGGCCGGTCAACGAACCAATCCCGCTGCCAGTGGCGGACCCTTGGGGCAAAGGCGGATATTTTTTTCGCCCGTACTTTTGGCGCGCGCTGTTCCATCCTAACACTCCCTGTCTCACGCCGATTCCTCCGCGCCATCACCCTTACTGGCAATTAACCACCCCGCTATTTTGACCTATTACCTCACCATGTCTGACCCAATAATTTGCGACATGGTTGAAAAACCGTGGCAAAGCGAATGCGCCAACACCGAGTACCCTTGGGAGGCCACTCCGTCCCTGCGGGCACAATGGCTGGAGATTTTGACTTCCGGCAAACGGCATGAATCACGTGTCGCGGCTTGCGTCGGCCTGGGCACTTGCGCCGGCCAGACTCAGCGGGAAGCCGCCGCGGTGGAGTTGTTTTTAGCCGAGGAATTTGAAGCCGAACACTGGCGGCAATTTGCCCGCCGCTTGGTTACTGGCGCCGCGCCGCCCTTCGCCATGTGGACGTGTTATTTTCTGCCCAATCTTGGGCGTCATCATTCGCCGATGCTGAACTTTTTGCTGGGCGCTTGGCTGCGTCATCCAGCCAGGGCTGAAACCGCGCGGGAAATGTTGCTCAGTGACGAGGCCGGCATCAATTGGCTGCGCTTCAACTGCCTGCTCAATCCGCTGTGTGACACATCCGCCTGCCAACCGCACGGCATCTGGGAGCAAGCCCTGTGCGCCTCGTTGCGCCAAACCGCCGTGTTGCCGCTCGAATCCTGGTTTTTTATCGCGTCCATGCCCAATCCCGCCAAATTCGACCAACATGATTTACCCGCCAGCCTGTACGAATTACTCCCGTTAATCGCCCGGAAAGATTTGGGTGACTTCAACCCGTGCAATCCCGTTGGTGAGATAATCAAACAAGCCGTTCGGCTCGGTGAAAACGGCTGCCCCCTGCGCTTACGCTACCCGTTGCTCAATCCTCCCTGGTCGCGGGAAGCGCCCGAAGATAATCCGTCCGACCTGTTGCTGGCCTGTTATTTGGCGGCAGGGGTTTATCCCGTCAATCTGGACGCGTCGCGGGTGCGTTATGGAGTTTTACGGGATTTCTTTACGCGACATCCGGCACTCGATTAATTCTTAAAAAAACGCATCAAATCAACAGACATGCTTTCTGTAATGAGTTACATCAGGATTATATGACAAATTCGGTAGAATTTTATGCAAGGGACTATTTGCCTTAACATTAGAAACAATTATTACTTTGTGTGGACATGGGGTTCGTTCCCTTAACTTATCCTCGAGTTTTAAAAGCATAAATTCTGTCAGTTTATTGCCTTTCCATGCCGGATCTCGACAGATGTGGTTAACTTCAATTGAGGCACCTTCACATCCATCACAACACAATATAAAAGTATATGGATTATCAAAGCAAATTGGATTATTTAAGCCGATTTTAACCTCTGTAAATGTTTTTTTCAGATACTCCTTTTGTTCTAGTAGCGTATCTAGATAATCATCGATAAATCTTTCGATTTTATTTTTCAAGCAATTAACTTGCGCTTTAGAGACCTGCATATATGCCTTTCGTTAGTACAAAGCAATATGCCTTTGATAAATGAGGATTACAAGAATATTAAACATCTGATTTATGAATCTGCGACTTGGCTTGAATAATCCGCAGTGCCGTGTTCAGCGGCTCTTTTTTCAACGGCGTCTTGGTCTTGGTAATGGTCCGACTCCAATAACAATTCACCGGCGCGTCAAACAACAACGGCGTCGCCAGCAAATACGGGCGACGCACAATTTCCGCTGGGCGATAAAAACATTGCCCGCGCCGCAACGCCAGTATCCAATCGGGGTTAACGCGATAAGTTTCCCTGCCGCGCAAAGAGGAATGCTCCGACTCTTCCCACTCACCACCAAACAAACTGGCATATTCCCTGGCGGTTTTGTAATCCGAGGGATTGAATAGCCAAACGTTGGCGGCGTTGGCGCGGATGCGCTCGGAAAAAGCTTGGCCGAATTGGTCCAAGTCCGCCTTGGTTTGAATCATGATACGCAACCGAAAGCCGCTGGTCTTGCCTTGGCACACCCAGTTGGCGGTCGGCTCGTCAATGAACGCCCACGCCTCGTCAATAAAGATGTCCACTTGGTTGCGTCGTCCGCCACGGTTAAGTTGCGCGGTGGCGGACAACAAGTGCAGTTGGTTCATCAACACCTTGCCCAGAGTGCGGCCCAAATCCCGCTCGACGTTAATGGGCAGTCCGAAATACACCACCGCGCCCTCGTCAATGCATCCCGGCAACACCACGTCTGGGTTCTCGCTATTAATCACCCAGCCGTCAAATTTCGACAACCAGTTGACAAAACCTTCCAGCGAGGATTTGAAGTCCTTGTCTTCGTTGCGACGGTTGAGCAATTCCTGATACTCGCCACGCACGATGCCCAAGTCCGCCATGCGCCCGAAAACTTCAAAACATTCGGGATGCTTGAACGCGGCGAGCAAGTCACGTAAATTAAACGGATGACCGGTGGCTTCAAAGAGCCGCCACAACAGCCTGAACACCGCCTTTTGTTTGTCGTAAAAATACACTCCGACGCCTTTCTTCTGCTCGCTTTCGGGTGGTTGGAACGAATCAAAAATTGCCTCGCGAATAGCGTCCTGAGAAACCCCAGGGCACACCAGCGGCGACCAAGTGTGACCGAGAATTTTCCGGCCTATTGGAAATACCGCGTAAAACGGACGTCCAGCACGCTTGGCGAAATACGCCAGCTTTTCCACAGTGTCCATGTTGACCTTGGCGTCCATGATGATTTGCGGGCGTCCTTTGGTGGCGCCTTGAAAAACATCGGCAATCATCTTTTCCGTCTTGCCGCGCGTGGAAGTGCCCAGGATTAGCGACGGCAAATCAGCCAGCGAATCATGCAAGTACACCGCTTGCCGGCTTTGCTTCAAAACCAAGCGATCCAGCATGGAGGCGCGTCCCAATAATCGTGCCCCAGCGTAGGAATATTGTCGGCGGGTTTGCCGTGGCGGGTGACCAAAAACAATCAGTTGGTCTTCCATCCCTCATGAATAGGGCAAGCGACCTATTGCATGAGTATGGGCATTGAAGCGCTGATTCGTAAAAACAACAAGCGTTTTCCCACCGGCAACAAATTCGCCATGACCCGCATGTGCTCGTGGCTGTGCATGGAAAACATTCACGCCTTGGAAATCCTGACGCCGTATCAAGTGCAATATGTGTTGGAAGTCAGCACCGCCCTGTTTCCCGGCGAGGAAACCAAGTTGTTGTTGCGCGTAAATTCCTTCGCGCAACTGGACACGATATCCCACGATTGGGGGCCAATGCTCACCCCGCGTATTTACACGGCTTCGCAAACTTTTTCCTTGATTCAAAACGCCCGTCTGCGCGAAATCTCCCAAACCGGGCGCGGCGGACGCGGCGCGTTGCCCGGCACCATCAGCCCCGAACAATTGGTGACGCTGTCCCTCATGGCCGCGTGCATCAACCGGCAGGAGCTTGGTTACTACGACCCCAGGGAACTGGGCAAAAACATCAAGGCGGTGCGCGACGATTTGATTAAAACGCTGACAGTGGAAACCAATGTGGCCAGCGCAACGCCGGATTTATTCGACACCGGCGCGACCGTGACAGCCACGCGCAAGTTTTTTCAACTGCCCGACCCCATTGGTAACCCACCGTCAGCCATCCAAGCCGCGGTCACGCGCATTCTCAACCGCACCGCCCGCCGGCAAGAACCAATCCAGCCGCACAGCGAAAATTTTTACTGGGGCATTGACCGTGCCGCCAAAGCAGCGTGGTTTATCCCGCTGTTCCACAAGGCGGCACTGGTCGGCGACCACGGCATCTTCGCCCATCCCGCCATCGGAGCGATGGCCAGGATTGCCAAGCGGCACACCGATAACTTACGGGATTTAGCCGCGGTGACCACCAATTTACTACGCGATATTCCCGCCAATTACAGCCCCTCGATTAACAATGGCACCAGCCGCACCCGCACCGACCCGGTGACACATCCCAACTACGCCGCCTACGCCATCACCACCACCCGTAACAATCTCAAAAGCGAGCGACACAAAAAGAAAATCGTGCGGGAAAGCCGCAATGCCCGCCGGATTGCCGATTATATGCACAAGCTGGTCGAGGCCGGTGACGAACCGCAGGCCATTCAGGAAGTTTTGGATAATTTGAAAAGCCTTGCCCCGGAGAAAAACCTGCTGAGTAAATTCCGGCCCGACGCCTCGCATGTGGCGCATCATCTAAAAACCAACGCCGGCAAAATCAAAACCACGCTGCCGTTGATGGAGCATAGGGACGAGCGCGTTGAATTTTTAACCGCGCTGTGCTTGGAGGGAAATATGCTGCCTGACGCTATTCGTGAGGCCGGCGGATTGTTGCAGGGCGAGGGATTGATTGTCTCGTTGGACGCTCCGGTGCGCGACGATGACGACGCGGCGCCCTCTTTGTACAACAGCTTCGGCGGGCGGATTGATGACGTGTACTTTTCCGAGGGCGTGGAAACTGAACCCACCGACGCCAACCGTCAGGAGGCCATCGAATATCACGACTATCTGGATTCCGGCAAATACGGTGACCCCAAAAAAATCCCCGCCGAACCAGCGGCGGCGGTATTTGCCCTCGCGCATGAACTCGGGCGGGTGCTGGGCAAGACGCCGGAAAAAGACTTTGCCGTTCGCGCCCTCGCAACGATTGCCGCCGATTGTGATGACCCGAAAACTCAAGTGGGCTTGGACCAGTTAATCACTAAATACATGGGCCGGCTCACCGAACCGGCGAAAAACCTGCTACTGCTCGCCGCCAACGGTCCGAGGATTAACCTCCGCCGCAATCCCACGCTTGAGCATGTGGTGGAAACCATCGCCCTGCGCGCCACCGGTTTTGACGTGGAGCAACTTGACCGGATAAAAAAAGACGCTCCCCAATTTTCCCTCGGCCTCTAATCCTTGACCATACCGTAGGCTATCCCACACGGATACTGCCGCGCCAGCATACGGATTGCCTCCGCCCGCGCAATCTTGCCGCTGTTCACCACCGCGCGCAGGTAGTTCACATCCTCCGGCGCGGTGGTGAAGGTCCAGTATTCCAACGGCGTGAGCATAATCCTGATTTTACCCGAAACGCGCGACGGTCCATGTCCCCGAACAAGCAAGGCCTCGCGGTAATTGACCGGAAATGTGCCGGACACCTCGGTTTTCGTGGCCAGAGTTTTCAAAATATGTTGCTGCCCTTGGTTCAAATCCAACGTTTTGATGGCGGCGTTGACGTGTTTCTCCGCTCCCTGCGGCAATAAAATCCAAGTTTGCGCCCCCTGCATGACTGCGGTGGCCACCGCGGGGTTCAGTTCCTCCAACTCCACGATGGTCTGACTCTCCGCAATGACAATGGCGCCAGCCTTGCGGTATTCGCGAAAGGTTTCGACGATGATTTCCGCCGTCCGGCCATTGGCGATGAATTTCCACATTTCGCCAAACACCAAAATCTTGTTGACGCCCGGATGTTGCAACATCAACTCGGAAACCATGACCGCCACCACCGGCACCAACGCCGCCATCAGTTGCTGGTCTTTTACAATGGCGCTAAAATCAACGTGCAACGCCCGGCGGTTGGCCCCGGTGGTGGCGGGACCGTCAAACCATGCGCCATACACCCCGCCGTTCAAGAACGGACGCAACCGCTCCAACAATTCCCGGCCACCGTCGGCTTCCGCCAGATGCTGTGCAAAGTCGGACAGCGTGACGGTTTTCTTCCGCTGGGCGCTGCCCCACGCAAACGTCGCGCGGACGATACGCGCCAAGGTGTTGCGCCCGGCCTCGGTGACGGGAGTGGTTTGCTTGCTCGTCAACAACACTTCGATTATCTGCGCGATTTTGCCGCACACGGCGGGCGCTGGCTCCATCACCACTTGATGATACTCGCCAACACCGTGCATTTGGAACGGATTGATGGTGACCTGCCGGTCAAAGGCGATGCGGGTGCAAGCCAGCGCGTCGAAGAGGTGGTTATAACTAAACCCGCTGTCCAGACACACCGCGATGTCACCGTCCTGGTAATGAGTGTACAACAATCTGTTACCCACCACGCTTTTGCCGGAACCCATCGCGCCGCTGATGTACGTCACCGGCGCCAGGGTTTGCCGCCGGTCGCGCAAATCAATCGGCACCAGCCCATCCTTGGCGTTGCCGAACAAACACCGCGGCGCCTCGTCCGTCTCCAAGCCGCGCTCCACCGGTGCCAAATCCGCCGCCATCCAACACCGCGGCTTGAGCGGACGGTAAAACGGCGCGTACACCCCCGGCATCGCCGACAAAAACGCCGGTAATAAAGTACGGCTCTCCTGCCAGCCGCGCGCCTCCGCCACGTTGGCGAGCAACGCGGCGAGCTTGGCTTGTTTCTCCCGCAAACGCCCGGCATTCCGGTCCCACACATGGAAGTTCTGCTGTACGGCAACCAGTTCCGCGCTGTTATCGCGCAAGTCCTGCAACAACCGCTTGGCCTCGGCCAGTTCACTGGTGGCCTCGACATTCTGGTCCTGCTCCTCCTTGTCGCGTTTGCGGTGCGGGCTAATCACCGCGTCCAGCAAACTCACGCCCAGCTTCCGCATACTGTCGGCGTGCTGAATCCGCACCTTCAACGCCTGCTTTTCCTTCTCCTTGTCCAAGCGCCGGATTTTGATAACGGTGCGAAAGTCGCCGAAATCCAACTGCCCCAGTGCCCGATTAAGCTCCAACGGTCGCGTCTTTCTGGGCTTCAGCGCCAGCGACACCATCCCGTGATGATACTCGCCAATCCTGATACTGTCCCGTCCGATGGAAAAATCCCCGCACATCCAGCCGTCCACAAACGGCATCCGGTCATAATCGTAATGATTGGGAAGGCCCTGTTCAATCGCCTCGGCCTGATTGAACAACCGGTAAAACCAACCGGTGATTTCCTCCGCCGTCAGCGGCGTGATACTGCCACCCACCCGCCGCAAAATATCCCGCAACGTATCACCCGCCAGCCGGTGCGTTTGCGCTGACCGTGCAAATTCAGCCCGGCTCATGGGACGCCGCTTGACCGCGAAATTACCGCCGTTATCGCCGATGCGCTTGCGCCACTCCGCCGCGTCGGGATTGGCCGGCAGCACGCCGTTGACCAGCATCACCTCGGTCTTGAGAATGTTCCTTAACCCTATCCCGCGCCGCAAATACGCGCACTGCTCCCGTCTCAATTCATGCAACAACCCGGCCCGCGCGCCCAGCCTCTCGTATTCCGCCAACAACGCGCCGTACTCGCCCGACTTGGTGGCATGAATTTCCGTTTGCGCCAGCTCCGGCGGCATGGACAAAAAACAATCCCGCACCGCCGCCTGGATTTGATGCAAAATCTCGTCGGTGGCGACATCATGCTGCGGAAGGTTAATGCGGAAAAACGAATGCGACGCGCCGTATTTGTCCAGCACCAGATTTTGATAAATGCCGACATAAGCCGCCAGCGCCGACCAGTCACGGTCAGCGAAAGACTGCGGCGTAAAGGCATCCACCGACGGAAACAGTTTCTCCCTGACCTGACGCAAAAGCGGCAACCAACTCACCCCAGCTTGTTAGGACAAGTCCCGCCGCCAGAGTTCATCGGGATTCCAACCGGTCTCGGTGGGCGTGTAATAATGCCCGTAATGTTTGGGCCGCCACCACCAGCGCAACGTATCCCTGACATAGTGATGCGGCTTGCCAATAAAATATCTCACCAACAGCGCGTAGCACACCAGAAAACCAAGCAACCCGTAAAACGGTCCCGCCAGCCAGCCAACCGCGAAAGCCCCCGCCACCGGCACGAACCACGCCAGACCAGGCAGCCCCAGAATATCCGCCTTCCGGTCGGTTAACACCTCGGAGGTGGTTTCCCGCAACATTAGTGGTAGCGCGAAGAAATCTCCGCAATAATATAAGGAATGATAAAGGTCGCCGCCGCCGCGATGATGACATACACGATGTACTGCGACTTGCCCATCAACAGCATGATGCCGGAGATGACGCCGAAGAAACAGATGATTTGAATCGCGTAATCCTGCACCAACAACCAAAACGAGGCGATGTTGGCGCCGCCGCTGGTTTCCGGCAACAACGCCACCGCCGCCAGTGCCGAGTCTTGGCACACAAGCAATCCCACCGCCAGCGGCACCAGCACCGGTAAATTTTTCAAGAATAAATGAACGGTCATAAGATTTAGATAGGTTTAAGCCGGATTGCCTCCGCCGCTCACTTGCCGGTGTGGTGTTTTTCCAACCTGGCGTTATCCCGAATCAACCGGCGCAACCGCTCCCGCTGTTTCTCAATATCATCACCCACCGCGTCAGCGGCGGGGCGCACCACCAATTCATGCCCCGCCACCGTGACCTTGAACGCCTGTTGCAACGGCACAAACAACTCCTCAACCTCAATGCCGTTGATTTGCAACTCAAGCGTGCCTCCGGCGCGGCGCACCACCGCCTTCAATTGCTCCAGTTGTGGCAACAGCAACCGCAAGTCCAGCGGCTGGTCGGTGGCCGCCGCCGCGCCGCCCGACACTGTCGCGGGCACCGCCTGAACACCGCGCTCAATAGCGGTGATTTGCGTGTTATGCTCAGCCGACAACGGCAACACCGTCAGCGCCCACCAACCGGTCAACCTCAATAGTTTTCTCATACGGTCATCCAATAGGACCTCCACCTATTTCTTCTGCACCGTGAACTACCGGCAACTCCAAGCGGTCGAATCCGACGCTCGCCGTCTCGTGCTCCTCGCCGGCGCCGGCACCGGTAAAACCTACACGCTGCTGAACCGCACCCTCCACCTGTTGAAAAAAGGCGTCATGCCCGGCCAAATCCTGGTGCTGACGTTCACCCGTCACGCCGCCGCCGAGTTTAACTCGCGCTTCATCACCGCCGCGCCCAATCATGCGCCCGCCGACCGTCCCATCGCGCTCACCTACCACAGCTTCGCCCTGCACGAAATCACCCAGGACCCGCGCGCCTTCAACTTGCATTTCCACTCCGTCTACGACCCCGCGCAAGCCCGGCAAACCTTTATGCAAACTTGCGCGACCGTGAAACACTTGTACCCGGACGTGGACACCCCGGCGCCGGAAGTGTTGCTGGCGGCCAAACATCTGGCGGTCTGTCACGACAACGTGGATGAAGTCAAAGCCAAATTCCCCGCCGCCGAAAGTTTTATCAACGGAGTGTTTTACGAATATGACGGCTTCAAACGCGAGCACGGCCTGGTCGAGTTTGACGACCTCATGCTGGCGTTCCATCATCGTTTGCAACACGACCCGCCTTATGCCGCCGCCCTCAGAAACAAAATCAAACATCTGTTGGTGGACGAGTTTCAAGATAATAATCGCTTGCAAGACCGTATCATCCGCGCCATTGCCGCCGAGAACATTTGTCTGGTCGGTGACCCCAACCAATCCATCTATTCATGGCGCGGCGCCGCGCCCGGCATGATTGCGGAATGGATAAAAACCCCCGGTGTCAAAACGCTGACACTGGACTTGAACTACCGTTCCGGCTCCCACATCGTCAGCCTCGCCAATCACCTCATGGGTAAAACCAAGGGCGGGATAACCCTGCGCCCCACCAAAATTTCCACCGAACACGTGCGGGAATTGGTCGCGGCCAACCCGGCGGAAGAAACTGACGAATGTCTCAAATGGTTCCTGCGGCCGCTGGCCAAGGGACAAACCCGCGCCGTCATTGCCCGCACCTCTTTTGAATTGGAACTCTTGCAACAAAAGCTCGATGAAAAAGGGGTGCGTTATTCAAAACTACTGAAAGAGGAGCGCGAGGATTGTGCTCAATTTTTCACCGCCCTGTGCCGGCTGGCCAGTTTCCCCGCCGACCAGGCCAGTTACCATCGTGTCGCTGTCGCCTTATGTGGACGCCAGGAGGCGGATAGATTAATTGATTTGCTCAGGCAAAAACACCGTGTGGCCTTTCACGGCAGGCTGGCGGCAGTTCCCGCGGTGCTGTCCAAATTAAGCAACGGCGAACCCGGCGCGGCTGACGCGGCGGTTGAACTGGCCCAAACTTCCGCCCAATTTGGTCTCAAATATGAAGCTCTCAATCGGATTGCCTCCGAGTTCAAAACCAATTTCGCCCAAGCGCAAACCGCCCGCATGTATGTACTGGGCGAGTTCGGTTCAAAAAAACAACTGGCACCGTTGACCATCTCCACCATGCACTCCGCCAAGGGATTGGAATGGAACGAAGTATGGCTTCTCGGCGTCGGGGCAAAACAGTTGCCTCACCCCAAGGCCAAAAGCGAGGGACGCCTTGACGAGGAACGTCGCCTGGCGTTGGTCGGCATCACCCGCGCCCGGGACAGCATGGTTCTCAGCTATCCACAAAAACTTCGGGGACAAACGCAAAAAAGTTCGCCGTTTATTGCCCATGCGGTCAGGCGGTAATGTCATTTCCGCCGTCTGCTGCCGGCAAACAAGTCCAGCAAGGCTGTCACTTCCGCCGGGGAAGTCGCTTTAATGGCGCGCTCCAAGGCTCGCCCGCAATCCGCCCGAATCTCAATCAGTGTCGGTTTGCCTGTCAACTTGATGATGCCCGGACAATAGTGCTCCAGAATAACATACGCCAGCTCATTGGGAAAAACGGACTCTTTGACCGCCCAGGCCATCATGCCAAATATTTTTTTCTGGGGAAAGCGAAAGACCCGTTGGCTGCAAGCGTTGGCTAGTTGCTCCGGGGTCATCCCCAGCCATTTGGCCAGTTCGCTCTTGCTGACGTTTTTCCCACGCCGGTTTAATTCTTCCCTGACCGCTTGCACCCACTCTCGAATGGTTGTCATACGTTTTCTCCGTCAAAACATAAATGCCAGTATAATCTGACCGGGCCAATTCCTTTGCCAGCGATTTATGTTCACACCACAATATAATCCGCCAAAAAACGGTGGCAAACAGGCAATTTAAGCGTTGGAAGTTTTTCCGCGAAAAGAACGCGGGATTTACTTAGTAGTAGTCACTAATTATTTTTAGAAGAAACTACTAATTTTTCTTGCCATGTCGCGCCAGGTTTTGTAGTTTCCTTTCGTTGCTTATGAAAAAAAGTTCAAGTGAAAATAAAATTTCAGCGGTTGCCTACCGTCAGCGGGTTAAATACGAGGCCCGTTTGGTCAAGCTGGCCAACGCCGGACAGGATGAGGCCCTCGCGGAGTTGGAAATCCTCACCCGTCCGGTGCGCCGGCAAAATGCGGAACATTTTTTGAAGGGGTTGCCGTTTCTTTGGGATGACGCGATGCAACACGGCTGGTTTGGCGTGTTGCGCGCGCTGGAAAAATATAACCCGGAGGAAAAGGTCACGTTCACTGATTATTGTGTTTGGCAGGTTAAAAATTTTATCCGGGACTTTGCCCACAAACACCAGAAAACGGTCCGGCGTCCTTCCTGGGTTTTCAGAACGCGCAACGAGTTGAAACGGCGCACTGAAAACGGTGAATCGTTTGGCGCGGTCATTTCCGCTTTGCGACTCAACACCGTCGGCGGGATGGAAGTGCTGAAAGTTTACAACGGCGAGGTGTCGCTTGATTCTCCAAGCATTCAAGGTGACGCCACCAGCCCGCCGTTGATTGACACCATCGTGGACGAAAATGTCCCGAACGAGGAGCGCGATAACCGCCTCGCTCAAGTCGCCGCCGTGTTTGACCGGTTGGACCCGGAGACGCGGCAAATTCTTACCTTGCATTACGGATTGTCCGGCGACGAGCCGCAACCGGTGTTGCGCATCGCGCGCGCTTTGCGTAAATCGCCCGGTGAAATCACCGGCATTATCGAACAAGCGCGCGAGCATTTAATGCAAACCCTGACCCTGCTGCGGAATTGCGACGACGATGCTCTCGCCGCTTCCATGTTGTACCTGCCGTGGCGTTAATTTTATGCAAACCACCAAACATAACCAAACAACCGTTACGCCGGTAACGGTACGGGAATCAATCGTCAACCTGCCGCTTGACAAAATTCATCGCAACACAGGGCAGCCACGCAAAAATTTTGACGAGGAAAAACTGTTCGGCCTGGCCAAGAGCATTGACCAAATGGGCTTGCTGCAACCCATTATCGTGCGCCCCAATCCAGACCAACCGGAGACTTACGTCATCATTGCCGGTGAACGCAGGTATCGGGCGCATTGTTTGCTGGGCGGAAAGACCATTGATTGCATCGTCAAGGACGCCAGTGTCGAACAGTCGGAAATTGTCGCGCTGATTGAGAATGTGCAGCGCGTGAATTTGAGTTATGTGGAACGCGCCGCCTGCGTCGCGCAAATGTTGCGGACCCGGGACCATCAGTTTGTCGCGCAAAAAATCGGCAAGAGCCGGGACTGGGTGCATCGCGCCGAGTTGGTGCATTACCGTTTGCCGGACGTGGGCAAGCAAATGTTGGAGGCAGGCCGGCTGACGGTGGATGCCGCCATTCGCATTTCCCGCATCGCCTTGAAGGAACATCGCGCCTCCGCCATCGCCAAAATCACCGGTGACCGGTTGAACAATCGCGAGTCGCTGGCGTTCCTGCACGCCAACTATCAAACCGACCTGACCCGCGCCCCGTTCCCCGTTGACGATGACAAGTTGCTACTCGGCGCGCCCTCCTGCGCGACGTGTCCCAATCGGGTGGGCAACTGCCGCGCCTTGTTCAGTTTGAACGGGGACGAGGAAATTCCCGACGACACCTGCGTTGACCCGTTGTGCTTCGGCAAAAAGGCGCAAGCCGATTGGGAACGGCGCGTGAAAAAGGCGGTGGCGGCGGGCCTGACGGTGTTGACCCGCGAGGAATCACAACGGGAATGGATGCCAGGCAAGGAGTTTTTGAAAAGCACCTCGTTCTATGTTGACTTGGATGCGCCCTGCGAATTTCAAACCGGCGGCGTCCGCTGGCGCAATGTGCTGGGCACCGCGGAGGCCGCCAGGATTAAAAAATACCTGTCGCGTTCGCTTATCAACACCTGCCATGTCCTCGTGAAAAAAAACGATTTAACCGCGGCGTTGCAAAGGTCCGGTTCACCGCTGGCGGAAAAAATCGGCGCCAAAGTGGACCAACAAATCGTCCAGTCGCGTAAAAACAAGCTCGATGAGGAGGTTGGCCGATTGGTCAAAAGCACGGTCGAGCAACAACTGCGGGCCAAACTTGGCGGCGGCAAACTGCGTCGCTTTTGCCTGACCGCCATCGCCGCGCAACTGCCGCAAGTCACCGTGCAACCCGTGTTGAAAAAATCCGGCATCCTGCCCGGTGACGCCGAGCAAACCGCCAGGGCCATTGTCAACGCGCCGGAGCATAATATTGAGGAGGCGTTGAAAGAATTGGCCATCACCTTGCATTGCTCGCCCGATTCCGCCGCCATCAAGGCGTGCGGCGGGTTTTATGAAATTGACCTGCCGCAAATCAAGGCGGACGCTTGTTCCATTGTGCGGAGCCGGCATAAAAAATCCCCGGCCACCAAACGCGCGACAAACTAAGCCGCCGATATTCCTAACGGTAAATATTTGGCGCGCGGCTTATACTTTGGCTTGCCGCTTGGGTAAGCAGGGTGATTTCATGGTCGGCGGATGCGTTGTTGAGAGCAAAACTTCCCGCACCGTTCGCGTGTCCAAGCCCAAGCGCTTGTTCCCCTTGCCGAGCGGCTTCGACAGCACGGTGATTTTTCAGTTTCTCCATCAAACCCGCGATTTTCTGCGCGCCCCAGTCTCCCGCCAGGCCGCCGACAATCCCGCCCGCCACACCGCCAATGACCGTGCCGACGCCCGGTACCACGCTGCCCATCACCGCGCCGATTTGCGCGCCCGCCAGTGCTCCACCGGCAGCGCCGGTAAAACGAGTGGCGGCTTGCGCGGCGCCAACCGTGGCGTTCCGGTAATTGCCTTGTTTCACATCCTTGGCGGCGTCCATCGCCTGGTCCGCCGCCGCGACACCGCCGACCACGGCTGCGCCGATTACCGGGGCGCATCTGGCGGTGGCGGTCAATCCCCTGCCAATGAAACCGGCGCCGCGTTGCCAGGCGGTTTTCTTCACTTGGATTGCCGTTGCTTTGGCCGCTCCTTGCGTACCTTTGCCCAGAAATTTCAAACCCTTGGCGCTAAATGCCGCGTTGCCCGCCCATTTCAACACCTTGAGACCAAGTTCGTCTAATTGCTTGGTTCCTTTGCCGGCGGCGAATTGCCCGGCTTCCATGTTGGTCTGCAACCCGCCACGCCCGTCCCAGGCTCCAACTAATATGCTCATGTGTGGTTTCCGGTTAGTCAACGCCCGTGATAATTGGCGGCGCGAAACGTGTCACGCATGGCGAATACGCCCGGCCCAAGTTCCATGCCGCCGGATTTTTTCAAGGTCACCATGAACGCGTTGAACGCCTCGATGCTTAATTTTGACAAACCGCCCAGCATTGGCGTCAGATTGTCCGCGCCGTGGTTGTAATCTTGAAACACTTTCATAAAGACTTGCCCGGCTTTTTGCGCTGTTTGCGCGGCGAGCGTGCCGGTGACTTGGTACCAGCGGTCATGGACGCCGTGCAAGCCGCCTTGCCTGGACGATGGCAGCGGCACATCGGTGGATAACGGAACAATCATGCTGTTACCATAGGCCGCCGCTGGCGGTGAAGTATTCCAGCACTCGTATTTTTCGACCGGCATGTTGTCTGGGCAAAGTTTTCCACAACGGCCGAACCACCGTCAGCGGGCCGGTTATCAAAACGTGATGCAAATCGGGCGCGCCGCCAATGCGCTTTAACCAGTAATCGGGATGCCGGCGTTGCAGTTGCACTTCCACACGCCAGATTTGCTCGCCCTGTTGCATCAATAAATCCGGCACCGGGGTGATAAAACAATTTCTACCCCAAGCCCGTCCTTTTTCCATCCAGCCTAACCGCCGGCGCAACACCATTTCGGGATACACTTCCGCTGACGGTCGGTATTGCAGCAACCAACGCGCCACCGCCGATACCATGACATAGTGCGCTTGCAATCTTGTTCCCGTTGTCGTGGTAATCGCGGAAAGACTTGCTTGTCCCTCGGTCAATAGCGCGTTGGTGTGTGGCGCGGCATACCATTTGCCACTGAAATATTTCCCTCGCCCGTTAATCCGGCCAATCCCGCCGCGTAATTGTAGTCGAGTTAAGGCAAACGGCTTGAGTTGAAGTAATGCCGCCAGCAATGCGGCAGGCAAGACATGCCAGTCGTTGAGTAATTGCTCCGCTTTGGTTTTTATGGCCATCATCGGAGGCAATCCCGTCATGACCCGACCAGCATCCACGCGCTGACCGCGGCGTTAATCACCACATAACCGGTGCAAAATAAAAACAACGACAAAAATAATCCCGCCACCCGCCGGTCATCGGTCAGGCCAACGGCATAACGCAACGCCACTAAAAATCCGCCGTACTCGCCAATCCATTCCCCGTAAATGATGGATTGTATTTCATAACCGGCGGTCAAAACCGTGTGCAAAGCACGGGAAATACCGGCACCCGCCGCCACGACACTATCTGTTTGCGCTTGCGCGATGGTCGGTAGCAATACCGTGCCGATAATCATAAAGGCCATAAACCGCATGATTAACCAATAGCATATTGACGTCTCATGGTTGTCAAATCACGGGGCGTTTATTTGTTCGAGGTTGCTGCTTTTGCCGGCCACCTGATGATTGACGAAAAAGATTTGCACCCTGGCTTTGCCCTTGGTGTAACAATAAACCGCGCGGTTAACGCCCAGCGTTTCGCCTGTTTCCGCGGTGGCAGGGCGGCCCAAAATCTTTTTCACTTCAGCCTCGTACATGCCTTGTTTGATTTTCATCAACGTTTCATTCGTCAATTTATTGCCACAGGCCGTCAATGCCAAGGCACACACCACCAACATCATTAGCTGTTTCATATGTCCTCATGTTACTCGCGTTACGGGTCATTTTCAACCGAGACCTGCCGGCTCGCACAATTTCGGCGGATTATTTTTGTCGCCTAGTTCGGTGATTAACTTTGCAATGCCTGACCGGGCCGGTTACAATGGGTTCATTACGATGTTAGTTCAGGCAAAAAAAGTTCTGGTCATATCCAACCTGTTGC
>JAISCS010000129.1 GCA_031265365.1 Verrucomicrobiales bacterium | reverse complement strand
AAAGACGCCAAGACGCCAAGATTATTAAAAATCAAAAAACCTTGGCGGCTTGGCGTCTTTGCGTGAGGCTTGCTTTCAACCAAAAAAAACTCCGCGTCTCTGCGCGAACATCAAAAAACTCGTGTCTCCGCGTAAGCGCCAGTGAAAAACCGATAACGCTTTGAATATGATTGACATAGCCCATAGCATCGAATCACCGCGCTCGCGCGCGGAACGTTAATTGCCCCGCTTGGTTTTAATCTATTCGTGCCCTATCCGGCCCCGGCAGAACGTCGTGCTGCCTCGATAGAACACCGTTCTACCCCAACAGAACGCTGTTCTGCCCCGATGGAACGCCGTTCTATCCCGACCGAACGCTGTTCCGTCTCGATGGAACGCCGTTCTACCCCAACGGAACGCTGTTCTACCTCGATGGAACGCCGTTCTATCCCAACAGAACGTTGTTCTGCCTCGATGGAACGCCGTTCTACCTCAATAGAACGCTGTTCTGCTCCGATGGAACGCTGAACTACCCCGTCCGCTGGCGCGGCCACCCCTTCACGGAAGGGGAATTTGCTGGCGGCGCAGGGGGGGGCATGGTCGGTGGAGTTGGTTTCGGCGTCAGTGAGGCCCCTGCTGTGAAGGGGAATTTATTAAAACACGATGCGCGTCTCGGTGGCGGGGTCGAAGAAGAGGCTGTGCGCGGGGGTGGGGGTGAGGTGGAAGGTGTCGCCGGGGTGGGGATGGATGTCGGTGTGCGGGGTGCGGAGGATGAGGGGGTGGGGGCCGAGGTGACAGTGAAGGTAGGTCTCGGCGCCCATGAGTTCAGCGAGTTCAAGTGTGACGGGGAAGCCGGTGGATGGGGTGGCGCCGGTGTTCAGGTATTCGGGGCGGATGGCCCAGATGATGTCGCGGTCAACCCATGCTTGCAGGGCGTCGGCTTGGCGTTGGTCGAGGGTGAAGCAGGTGGTGTCGCGCGCCGTGAAGGCGAGGGTGCGGTGGTCGCTTTGGCGCTTGATTTGTCCGCGGATGAGATTGATGGCGGGGCTGCCGATGAAGCCGGCGACGAAGAGGTTGGCGGGTTGGTTGAACAGGGTCAGCGGGTCGGCGATTTGTTGCACAACGCCGTCTTTCATGACGACGATGCGGGTCGCCATCGTCATGGCTTCAACTTGGTCGTGGGTGACGTAAATCATGGTGTTGCCCAGGCGTTGGTGGAGGCGGGTGATTTCGCGGCGCATTTCGACGCGCATTTTGGCGTCGAGGTTGGAGAGGGGTTCGTCGAAGAGGAAGACTTTGGGGTTGCGGACGATGGCGCGGCCGAGGGCGACGCGCTGACGCTGGCCGCCGGAGAGGGCCTTGGGTTTGCGGTCGAGGAGGTTGTCGGGTTCGAGGAAGCCGAGGATGCGGGCGGCGTCCATGACGCGGCGCTCGATTTCCGCCTTGGCGACGCCGCGCAGTTTGAGGCCGAAGGCCATGTTGGCGTGGACGGTCATGTGCGGGTAGAGGGCGTAGTTTTGGAAGACCATGCCGATGTCGCGGTCTTTGGGGGGGACATCGTTCACTTTTTTGTCGGCGATGTAGATGCTGCCCTTGCTGATGTCCTCGAGGCCGGCAATCATGCGGAGGGTGGTGGTCTTGCCGCAGCCGGAGGGGCCGACGAGCACCATGAACTCGCCGTCCTCGATGGTGAAGCTGGCGTTGTTGACGGCGATTTTTCCCGCGCCGTTTTTGGGAGCGGGGTAGATTTTGTGGAGGTTTTCGACGATGACTTTGGCCATAGGGTTATCCGGTTATCCTTTGACCGCGCCGGAGGTGAGGCCGCGGACGAAGAGTTTCATGCAGAAGAGGAAAATCATGATGAGGGGGATGGAGGCGACCAGGAAGGCCGCCATGATTTGCCCCCATTGCTTGACGTACTCGCCGTCGAGGTAGATGAGGCCGACGCCGAGGGTGAAGAGTTGCGCGTCGCTGAGGATGATGAGGGGCATCATGAATTCGTTCCAGAGGTGGAGGAAGGAGAGGATGAACAGGGTGCCGATGATGGGGGCGCTCATGGGGATGACGACGTTGATGATTTGCTGCCAGTGGGAGGCGCCGTCAATCTCGGCGGCCTCGAACAGGTCTTTGGGCAGGTCTTCGATGAAGTTGCGGAGGATGAAGGTGTTGAAGACTTGGCCGCCGGCGAAGCCGAGGATGATGAGCGCCCAGAGGGTGTTGAGGAGGTTCATGGATTTGAGCAGGGTGAAGAGGGGGACGATGTTGGCGACGCCGGGCAGGAGCATGAGGGTGATGAACAGCGACCAGAGGAGGTTGTGCCCAGGCATACGGTAGCGGGCGAAGAAGTACGCCGCCATGATGGCGAAGAACAGTGTGAGGAGGGCGCCGAGGGTGGCGATGAAGACGGTGTTGGCGAGGTAGGGGCCGATGAGTTTGATGCCGTAGGCGAAGTTCGCCCAGTTCCACTGCGCGGGGGCGGTGGGGAACCACGGGTTGAGGAGGAACTCGGTGTTGTTCTTCACGCTCATCTGCACCATCATGTAGAGGGGGAGCAACTGGAGGCTGAGGATGCACCAGACGGCGGTGTGTTTGGGCAACTCACGCTTGCGGATGGCGGCGGCGGCGGTGGGGTGCGGCGTGTTCATTTATTTTTCAACCCGGATGTATTTGTTATTAAAATAGGTGAGCACCGCGATGATGAGGAACAGCATCATGCCGATGGCGCAGGCGTAACCGAATTGCCCGGCGATGAAGGCGCGGTTGAACATCCACAGGCCGGGCACCATGCCGCGCCCGGCGGGACCGCCAGCGGGGCCGAGGAGGAGGTATTGCAAGCCGTAGCCTTGCAGGGTGCCGATGACGACGAGGATGACGTTGAGGCGGACTTGGGTCATGATGAGGGGGAATTCTATCTTGGTGAACTTTTGCCACGAGGACGCGCCGTCCAGTTCCGCCGCCTCGTACACTTCGGCGCCGATGCTTTGCAGGCCGGCGAGAAAGATATACACGCTCATCGCGCCAATCCACGGGAAGCCCCAGAAGATGAGCGAGGGGATGATGAGGCGCGGCTCGTTGAGCCAGCTAATGGGGGAGTCGGGGCGGAAGGCGCTCCAGTGGAGCACGTGCTGGTCGAGCCAGACGAGCGCGGACTTGATGCCGAACAGGTCGAAGCTGGCGTTGATGAGGCCGAGGTTGGGGTCAAAGAAGAATTTCCAGATGAAGATGTTGACGAGGTCGGGGACGACCATCGGGATGATGAGCAGCACGCGGTACCAGTATTGCCACCGGTCGCTGGCAATGCGGTGGATGAGGACGGCGAGTAGAATGCTGGGTACCATTTTGATGATGCCCGCGACGATGAGGACGCTGATGGTGACGAAGGAGCTACGCAACACGGGGTCGTTGAAGGCGTTGGTGTAATTTTCCCAGCCGATGAATTGCATGTAGTCGCCGCCCTGCCATTCAAAGAAGCTGCGCACGACGGCGCTGATGGCGGGGAAGTAACAGAACGTGAGGATCAACCCCAGCGAGGGGAGGACGTAAAGATAGATGCGCCAGTTGTACAGGGCGCGCCGCCCGCTCATGCTTACCGCTGCCATTGGTTCTCCTTGGTTAGGGTGCTCAACTCGCTATCCACCATGTAGGCGGATTGCTCTTGTTGGATTTGCTGTTCAATCAGCTCGTAGAACTTGCGGTCGCGCGAACGTTCATAGTAAGCGGCGAGCAAGGTGTCCTGCCGCGTGACGATGCGGAGCACGCGCGTTTGCCATGAGGTCAAATCACCGATGCACGCCTTGCCGTAGCCGTTGCGCTCGAACACGTCCTGGAACTTTTGCGGCGAGTCGGGGAAGGCTTGGAGCAAGTAATAATCGTTGTCGCGCAACCGCGAAGTCTCGGTGCCCATGCCGAGGCCGAAGGCGTTCGGGTATCCGTCAATCACCGGCTCGAACACTTCGAGCGTTTCATCCACGGGGACTTTGATGACCGAGGGAAGCCAGCCGCTGTGTTTGCTGAACAAGGCGTTGCCGTGGTAACTGGAGAGGTAATGCAGGAAGTCCAGCGCGAGGTCACTGCGCGCCGCGCCGCGCACCAAGCCGAACGCCAGCGCGGTGCCGTTGGCGGCCTCGGTGGGCGGGCCGTACATGAAGCGCCCGTAGTCCGGGTCGCTGACGGCGGGGACGGGGATGTGGCAGACGCCGAGGTCAAACGGCGCCTGGATGCGGAGGCTGGTGTTGTCCCAACTGCCCGCGGAGACGAACACACAACGTTCTTGCACAAAATAAAACGTCGCCGAGTCGCGGTCCACTTGCTGGAAGCCGGGCTGGAAGTTGCGGTTAATCGATTGCAACAAACGCAGACTGGCGGTGATTTCCGGCGAACGCACGTTCCACTCGCCGCGCAGGTAGGCGAGCATCACCTCGCTGTCGTTGGAGACCAGCGTGTTGAAGCGGTTCAAGCGCCGGCCGAGCTTCTGCGTTTGCGTGCCGGCAAAGTAATCGGTCAACATCGGCGCGTTGTATTTGGAGCCGGCGATGGGCACCAAGTTCAAGCCGCGCGCGCGCCCGTAGGCGGTGATGGTTGCGCAAGCCTTGAGGAACTCGCGGTACTCCGTCGGCGGCGGCGCGTCACCGAAGATTTCCCGATACAGCGGTTTATTGTAAAACAACCGGAACGTGTACATGCTCAGCGGCACGCTGTAGTAGTCGAGCAAATTACTATCGTAAGAGCGCGACATCCCGTCCACAAACGTATCACACCACGGCACCCCCTCCAGCGGCGTGCCAATGTTGTACGGGTTCGGCTCATGCACCCGGGCGCTGATAGCCTCGAAGTAACGCGCGATGCGGTCCGTGGTCATGCCCTTGGGACTCATGCCGGAGCCGCTGGTGATGTTGTCGATGGCGATGATTTGCGGCGCCTTGCCGCCGACCAATTGCGTGACGAGCCAGTTTGGAAACACCCGCTCAGGAATCGCCTGTTGCTCCACGCGCACCTTCAACCCGCGCGCCGCGCAAATCTTCTCGTACTCCCGCGACAAGATGTCAAACGTGCTGCGTAACCCGCCCTCCAACTGCCAGTGCGCGAACCGAATCGTCACCACCCCCGGCTCCAACTCCCGCACGGTGCGGAAGGCGACGTTCCACAAGGCAAACAGAAAACACAAGCCGAGCAGGCTGAAGCCAATCGTGTTGAGGATTTTATCGCGGTTCATGGCGGGGTCCCGTTCGGTTGCAATTCATTCAAAAACTGGCGGATAATATGACTGCGCTGGTCGCGCGGATAATCGCGCAAGAACTTCCGACAATACTCCACCGCCACCTCGCGCCGCCCCGTCTCGCGGGCGAGGCTGGCGATGACCGCGTAAAAATCACTGCGTCCGCGCCAGCGAATCATCCCCACTTGGTCCGCAAGCAAATAATGCTCCAACGCCCTCGGCTTGGAAACGTCACCGGTCATGTACGCCTGCCCCATCACCAAATGATAATTCTTCCACACCTCGCGGTCGGCGAGCGCCGGCTGCTCCGCCTCCAGCCGTCGCAACCGCGCCGCCAGCGGGTCAGCGGACTGCTTGTCGTAAAGCTCCATCAACACCCACTGCACGTACCCCAGTTGCGCGAGACTGTGCCCGGGATGCGCGCGGTACAACTTCCTGAACAACTCGCGCGCCTTGGGAAAATTCGCGCCGTCGAGATTATGCGCCTGCGCGATGCGACCGAGGAAATATTGCGCGCACACGCCCACCTCATCATCAGCGTCCGCCGTCACCAGCGCGGTGAGAATATTCGCGGCGTCGTTGATATTCGACTGCGTCTTCGTCGGCAAGTTCAAGATGGTCACGGCCTTGGCATACTGCGCCGCGCGGTCCTCCAGCGGCGCGGCCAGCGCCCGCTGATACGCCTCGCTAAAACGATACATCGTGTCGAGCGACCACACCTCCGTCGCGGCCTCGCCGCCGGCGAATGCCTCACGGCACCCACCGGCGGCGACCCATGCCACTATCAACCAACGGAGAAACTGCATGCTCATGATGCTACCAAATCTCGCCGCGTTAGCTAGGTGAGTTGCCGACTTGGATTGTGTAAATTAACCGTCCTGCCACGGAGCTTAATCTGTGTTCGTGCAGAGACGCGGAGACGCGGAATTTTTTATTAGTTCAGTTCTCCGCGGCTCCGCGTCTCTGCGCGAACATCCCAATTTGCCTAATTAAAACAACTCCGCGTCTCCCTGCCGCCGTGGTTAAACGTCACCACCCCGCTTCCATATTCCGCGCGCGCGAAGGCATTATCCAACATCGGGTAATTTTCCGCCAACAACGGCGCGCCATCTCGCGTGCAAGTCCGCTCATACGACAAAAACAACCGCCCGTTGCGCGGCGAGGCGTACTCCAAGTCCTCCCCATCCGCCGCCCACCGCGCCCCGGACACCGCCTTCATGAATTGCGCGAACCCCCCGTACTCCGCGCGGCAGCCCGCCTCCAACAACCACACATTGCGCTTCTCCAGGCACAACAACTCCCGCCCCTGCCACTCCCCGCGCTCCGTCTCCGTGTAATCTTTTAACGAAAACACCGCCACATACGCCTCGTGCTTGCGCCCGAACAACCACCGCCCGCGCCGCGCCACCTCGTCAAACGCCGCGCGCGGGAAATAGCAGTGCGTGTACCCCGCCGCCGCGTCAATCCGGTAAATATACGCCAGCAGCGACCCGCTCACATAACTGCGCGGGTTCCGAAACTGCCCGCCCCAGTATGATGGCCGCGTGTGCGCCGATTTATTGTCAAAGCACGACACAAACACCGGCACCCCGCCGTCCAGCGTCACTTGGCCCGCGTGCGTCTGCGCCCCGAAGCCGCCCACGTGCGCCGCCACCATCCCCGACACCATGTAATCCCGCGTCCGATACGTCGCGCAATTCACCCCCCCGCCCCGCAAATGCTCGAAGTACCCCATCCGCGAGCGCGTCAACAACGGCGCCTTGTCCACCGCCAGTCGCGCCACCGCCGCGGCGGGCACATACGCGCTGTCCGCCAGCGCCACCGCGCCAATCGACAACCGCGCCATCAGCCGCCCCGGCGTGCCGAACAGCAACCAGTTCAAATGGCTCACCGGTTCGCACTCAGGATGCATCACCGCCTGTTCGTAACACCGCCCGTGCGTCGTGCCAAACACCCCCTGAAAACTGTGCGTCGCCAGGATAAACACCATCACCTCCAACAAATCCCGCGCCATCCGCCGCATCTCGTCCGCCGCGCCGAAATCCACCAAGTCCAGCAACGCCAGCAAATCTTCCTCATAGTACGTGTTGGAATGCCACTCCGTGAAACCATGCCGCCCCTTGTCCCGCAACCACTCCGCCGCCAGCCTCCCGCCGCGCTCCATGTGCCAGCGTCCGGTCTGGCCGTTATTGGTAAACACCACGTCGGGGAACAACAAACCCGCCAGATACTCCGCGCTGAAAAACAACATCGCGTGATTCTCCGAGCGCGTGAACATCATGCTGTTGCCCGGCTCGTCCTCCGAATATTTGAAGCCCAGGATGCAATCCGCCGCCGCCGCGAGCAGCTCCCGTGGCACCGCCGCGTCATCCCGGTGCCGGTAATACCACCGCAACAACCCGTGCAACGCGAAGTCCGCGCAATCATACCGGCGGTTAATATAGTCCAACTCCTTGGCAAAACTCGACCAATCCGTGCCGCCCGCGCCACCGCCGGCGCGCGCCAATTCCAAAAACATCCGCTGTCGCGGCAACCGCTCCCCCAGCGCGCCGAATTGCGCCGCGTACTGCTTCATCAACCACGCCCGCCGCCCCGCCGCCTCCGCGCGCGGCAGCGCCGGCAACCACGCCCGCACCGTGAACGGCAGCGCGCCGCCCGCCGTGACCGGATGTTTGCCCAACAACCACGCCACGCGCACCGCGTACCGCGCCCCCGCGTGACACCCCGCCAACTCCCCCGCCGCGCACAACGTCACTTGCCTCGCGCCGGCGGGCCACGCCACCTCGCCGCGCCACACCGGCGGCACATTCAACGCCCCGTCCGCGCGAACAATCTCCACCCGCAACCGCGTCCCCGCCGGCGCCGCGCCGCTGCCGCGCAACACCACCGCGTCATCGGCGGCGGGCAAATTATCCGCCAGCCACAACCCCGCCAGCCACTCCTCCACCCGCGCCCGCCCCGGCACCGGCAACAACGGCAACTCGACCTCCGCCTCCGGCCCGCTCCACGTCAGCGCGAACGAATTGACACACAGCACATGCACATTCGTCACCGCCACCAGCACCACATTCGCCCCCGCGCGCAACTCCGCCGCCACCTCAAACCGGCCCTCCGTCCGCCCCAGCGCGCGTTGCTCGAACACCTTCGCCCCGTTGACCCACACCGCCCCGCCCCCCGTCAGCTCCAGCGGCCACTGCGCCGCGCGCGGCTCCCGCGTCACCACGCGGCACACCGCCAGCGCCGTCTGCAACCGCGCGAACGTCCCCCCGCTGCTCCACGTCAACTTCCGCTCCCCTGCCGCCGCGCGATGCCGCCGCCAGTTTTGCTCCAAGCCGTGCAACGCGACCCTCTCGCCCTCGTCAGGCATTCGCGCCGACACCCGTGCCGCGACCGCCTCCACCTCGGCAAAATACCGCGCGTACGGCTCCGCCGGCACATGGTAGTTATCCTGATAAAGCGGCGACACCTCCACCACAAACGCCCCCGCCGTGAGCCAATGCAACATCACCTCATCCCTGTCTTGCGTAACAATCATGTCTCCAGCGTACCGCCGCCCCGCGTCAAGTCACCTATCAAACCCGACGACAAATGTAACCATCGCCGACCGCCGCCCGCGCCCGCCAATTCCCCTTCCGTGAAGGGGTGGCCGCGAATGCGGACGGGGTAGTTCAGCGTTACGGGAAATGGGAAAACCGAAAGCAGAAAGCTGAAATTATTTCTGTTTTCAGCTTTCTGCTTTCAGCTTTCGTCTTGCGCCTGTCCCAAACGCTGAACTACCCCGTCGCTGCGCGCCACCCCTTCACGGCAGGGGAATTTTCCCATGACCCGCCCCTGTGGTTAGTTCTAGGGCGGTCGGGATTTGCTCATTTGCCGTCAGATTTTCACCATGACAAAACCCCGCCGTTGTCCCTAGCCTCAACGTCATGACTGATTTCATTCGTCCCCATTATTACGCGCCGGAAAAATTCCAACCCTCCACCGAGGTCACCGCTTGTGACTTGTTCATCTACGGCGCCACCTCCGGCGGCATCACCGCGGCGGTCGAGGGCGTGACCCAAGGGCTGCGCGTCGTGCTCGCCGACGTCGGCGCGCGGCTCGGCGGCCTCACGGCGAGCGGCCTCGGCCAGACGGACTTCGGCAACAAGGGGGCCATCGGCGGGCTGGCGGCGGAATTTTACCGGCGTGTCGGCAAACACTACGGCCAGCCGGAGGCGTGGACTTGGGAACCGCACGTCGCGCAACAAGTGTTCGCCGAGTGGGTGCGGGAACACGGCATTGTGTTTCACCCGTACCAAGCGCTCGCCGCCGTGGAGAAGGACGGCAACCGCATCGTCAGCGCGCGGATGGAGAACGGGCACGTGTTCAAGGCGCGCGTGTTTATCGACGCCACTTACGAGGGCGATTTGCTGGCGCGCGCGGGCGTGACCTACACCGTCGGGCGCGAGCCGATGAGCCAGTACGGGGAGTTGTACGCGGGCGTGCAGTTCGGGCATCCGAATCATAACTTCCGCTTGTTCGTTGACCCTTACGTGAAGCGCGGCGACCGGCACAGCGGCTTGTTGCCGGAGATAACCGACGCCGACCCCGGCAGGCAAGGGGACGGCGACCGTTGCATCCAGGCGTACAACTTCCGCTTCTGCCTGACCCAGGAGCCGTCCATCCGCCAGCCCTTCCCCAAGCCCGCCGGCTACGACCCGCAGCGTTACGAGTTGCTGGGGCGCCACATGGACGAGGCGGTTTTCGAGGTGTTCCGCCTCAGTTCGCCGATGCCGAATGGGAAGACCGACACGAACAACTTCGGGGCGTTTGCGACGGATTACATCGGCGGCAATTACCGCTGGCCGGAGGCGGGGTACGCGGAGCGCGAGCGGATTTTGCAGGCGCACTTGGACTACTCGGCGGGGCTGTTCTGGTTCCTCGCCAACGACCCGCGCGTGCCGCGCCCGTACCGCGAGTTCTCGGCGCGGTTCGGTTTGTGCGTTGACGAGTTCACGGAGACGGGCGGCTGGCCGCACCAGTTGTACATCCGCGAGGCGCGGCGCATGGTCAGCGCGGTGGTGTTGACCGAGCACCACTGCGTCCGCCGCGACCAAGTGAGCGACTCCGTCGGGCTGGGTTCCTACGGGATGGATTCGCACAACTGCCGCCGCCTGGTGTGGCACGGGCGCGCGCTGAACGAGGGCAACGTGGAGATACACGGCTTCCCGCCGTACGGCATCTCCTACCGCGCCATCGTGCCGCGCGAGGCGGAGTGCGCGAACTTGCTCGTGCCGTGGTGTGTCTCGGCGTCGCACATCGCGTATGGCTCCATCCGCATGGAGCCGGTGTTCATGGTGTTGGGGCAATCCGCCGCCGTCGCCGCGAAGATGGCGCTGGAGGAGGGCGTGCCCGTGCAACAAGTGCCTTACGCCGACCTGCGCTCGCGTTTGCTGGCGAAGGGGCAGGTGTTGGAGTTGGACTGGCAAATCAAGTGAGGTTCTGTGGTAAGCCAGCCGACGATTAGTCTGACGTAAAAAAGGCTCCGGCAAGCCAGCCGACGTTTAGTCTGGCGTAAAAAAGCCTCCGGCGGGCCAGTCGACGTTTAG
>JAISCS010000070.1 GCA_031265365.1 Verrucomicrobiales bacterium | reverse complement strand
ATCAGCATGAACCGGGTATATGTTCATTTGTCGTGGGTGGCATTCATCGCGGTGCCATTGGCGGGGGTGATTGTTCAATATCACACGCGCCGCGCGTGGCTCACCGTCAGCGGTTGTGTATTGGCGGCCACTGTCGTTACCGTGTTTCACCCGCCGTTGCCATTGCCCAACACGCGGGGCACGGCAGCGTCACGGGACCCGCAAAATTTTTCCGAGCAAGTCACCGTGAAAAATGTCACGGTCAGCGTTCATGATGGAAACGTCACGGTCAGCGGCAACTTTGAGACGCCCGCGCAACGGCAGTTTGAGTGTACAATTTCCCCACCGCTGTTCGTCACCGCCGACGGTGAGACGATTGAGTTGCGGCGTATGTCAACCGCCATCTATGCGCAGGGCGGGGTTTATGTCGATGGCAAAATGATTTCACCGGGCGGGCAGGTGGAGTTTAATTTTGTTCTGTCGTTCGCCGAGTTGAAAAAAATCCGTGGAAAAATCGGCACGCTGTGGGTGCGCGTCGGCGGTAAATTTTTCCACTATGCGCCGCTGACAGTGATACCGCTTGATAGCAAACAGTGGACGGTGGTTAATGATACCAGAATCACCATAGTCAAATGGTCTGAGGACGCTGACAGTGACACGGTGGCAGAGGTGCTGTTTTTCAGTGCGCGAAAGGACGATGCGGTTTTGGTCACGGATGGTTATAATTATCAATATAGTTTGTGTCACGCTGACCGTGACGGGGAAATTTCGTTGCGAGGCCGCGAGATTACTCGTGTATCTGATTTGAGTTTGGGCGCCGTTTTTGTGCGTTTGAACGCGCTCGCACCGCTGCCGGAGAAATTGGAAGGTTGGTCTATTCGCATTGACCGGCGGGTCTATGATAGCAGGACAACTTCCGGTACTGAGCTGACTATCCCCAATTTCACCGCCAGCGGCATGGCACCGGCAGCGGCGGAAAAGTTTTGAGGTTTGACATTGGTCACGGGCAGCGTTAGAGTGGGCGGGTCATGCACCCTTCGCAGTTAGTTCTTACCGACCTTGTGACGCTCGCTCGCCTTGAGGCTGAACTCAACGAAACCGGCTCGCGTTCCAAAAAGCGGCCCGATGCGGAAAAAGCCCTCGCCCGGCACCGCAAGAAAATCCCGCCGATGATTCTCTCGCACCATGACCGCATCAAGGCCAAGGGCCGCCGCAGCGTCGCGCCGGTGCAGGATTGGATTTGCCGCGCGTGCTTCATCAGCATCCCCGTCGGCAACCGCCAGCAGTTGACGCAGGCCGCCGATTTGTTCATTTGCGAAAGTTGCGGGGCGTACTTGTATTTGCCGGACGGCACGGCGCAGCGGCCCGCCGACGCACTGCCCGCCCAGTCCGAGCGCGCCCGGCGCATCGCCACGGCGGTGGCGGAGAAAAAGGCCACCAAGAAAAAAGCCACCGCCCCGAAAACGCCGCGGCCCGTCGCGGTCGCCGAGGACCGGCTGGCGGTGATTAAGCGGATGGCGGCGAAGTTCGCGCGACCGGGCGGGTAAATTCTTCGCGCCAAGCGAAAAAAATATTGCGTGGTGGCGTTTTTCCATGCAGTTTGGCGGGCGTGGCCATGGGCGATTTTTTTGAACTGCAAACCGTCACCAAAACTTTCGGCGCTTACCAGGCCGTCAACAACGCCACCATCATCATCAAAAAGGGCGAGGTCTTTTCCCTGCTTGGGCCGAGCGGCTGCGGGAAAACCACGTTGCTGCGCATCGCGGCGGGCTTCGAGCAGCCGGACCAGGGGCGCGTGATTCTCGACGGGCGCGACATCACCGCGCTGCCGCCCAACGAGCGCCAAATCAACACGGTGTTCCAAAACTACGCGCTGTTCCCGCATCTGACGGTGTGGGATAACATCGCGTTCGGCTTGAAAATCGCGGGGCGCTCGCGGCAATTCATCAAGGCCGAGGTGGAGCGGATGCTGGACTTGATTGACCTGGGCGAGCACGCTTACAAAAAACCGGCGATGATTAGCGGCGGGCAGAAACAGCGGGTCGCCATCGCGCGGGCGCTGATTAACAAGCCGCAGGTGTTGTTGCTCGACGAACCGCTCGGCGCGCTGGACTTGAAGCTGCGCCAGCGCATGTTGCTGGAGCTGGACCGCATCCACGACGAGGTCGGCATCTCGTTCCTCTACGTGACGCACGACCAGGGCGAGGCGATGAGCCTCAGCGACCGCATCGCGGTGATGAACCGCGGGCGCATCGAGCAGACCGGCGCGCCGGTGGAAATTTACGAGGCGCCGAAAAGCAGCTTCGTCGCGGCCTTCATCGGCGACACGAATTTCTTGGAATCCGGCAAGGTCGTCGAGCAATTCCCCGACGGCTACTGCCGTCTGCAACTCGACGGTTTCCCCAAGGTGATTTGTTACAACGACAACAACCACGCGGTCGGCGAGCCGGTGGTCATCAGTGTGCGGCCCGAAAAACTGCGCGTGTCGTTCGACGAACCCGCCGACCGCCAGTACCACAACAAGGTGCGCGGCCAGGTGGAGGACATCATTTACTTCGGCTCGGAGACCAAGTATTTCGTGCGGGTGCAAGACTACCGGCTGAGCGTGTTCCAACAGAACATCCACTTCCTGCTGGAGGAGCGCCAAATCAAATGGAACGACGAGGTGTGGATTAGCTGGCACGGCAATGACAGCTACATGTTGCAACGCTACACGCCGGAGGACGAGCGCTTGCTCGCCGTGCCCGACCCGATGATATAAATTCCAAACTCCAAACTTCAAATTCCAATTAAACTCGAATGAGCACCGAAAACCAAAAATCAAATCCAGCCGCGCGGTCAACGCCAGCGGCAGTTGTTTGGAGTTTGGAATTTGCAGATTGGAATTTACTTGGAGTTTGGAATTTGGAGTTTGGAATTTCCATATGACCCTCAACCGCCCGCCCAAACGCTCCCCCGAATGGTGGCTGACCCTGCCGTCGCTCGGCTGGCTGGCGCTGTTCTTCCTGATTCCGGCGGCGCTGATCTTCCTCATCGCCTTCCGCCCGGCGCTGCCTAACGGCGGCATCGGCGCGGGCTGGTCATTGGCGGCGGTGAAAAGTTTGCTCGACCCCTCGTACCCGATGGTCATCTGGCGCACCATCTGGGTCAGCGCCAGCGCCACCGCGCTGTGCCTCGGCCTCGGCGTGCCGGTCGCGTATTACATCGCGCGGCTGCCGGCGGCCAAACGGCGCTGGGTGCTGCTGCTCATCATCCTGCCGTTCTGGAGCAATTTCCTCATCCGCATCCTCGCGTGGCAGACCCTGCTGCACTCGGAAGGGCCGCTGAAACAAACGCTCGAATTGCTCCACATCATGGACCCGCGCACCACCTTGTTGTACAACGTCTGGGTCGTGCTGACCGTGCTGGTGTACACGGAACTCCCCTTCGCCATCCTGCCAATCTACGCCGCCGCGGAGAAATTCGACTTCAGTCTGCTCGACGCCGCCCGCGACCTCGGCGCGTCGCAATTCCGCGCGTTCTGGACGGTGTTCCTGCCCGGCATCAAGCGCGGCCTGCTCACTGCGCTGCTGGTCGTGCTCATCCCCGCGTTCGGCACCTACGCCATCACCGACTTGGTCGGCGGCACGCAGGCGGAGATGATTGGCAACGTCATCGCCCGCCGCGTCCTCAGCGACAAGAATTACCCGCAAGCCAGCGCCCTGTCAGCGGCGCTGTGTCTGGTCATTTTGACGCCGATGTTGGTGGCGCTCTTTACGCAGAGGAGAAAGCCCAAAGCTCAAACTTCAAACTCCAACTAAAATCGAGTGAACTCAACAAATCAAAAATCAAAATCAGCCGCGCGGTCAACGCCAGCGGCAGTTGTTTGGAGTTTTGAACTTGCAGATTGGAATTTGCTTGGAATTTGGAATTTGGATTTCGGAATTTACCACCGGAGGTTGGCATGAAACGCAGCCTCGCCCCCGCGTGGATTACCATCCTCGTCATCATCTTCTTCTACATCCCGACGCTGACACTGGTCATCCAGTCGTTCAACTCCGCCAAATACGGCGGCGCGTGGCAAGGCTTCACACTCGACTGGTACCGCAAGCTGATGCACGAGCGCGAAGTCTGGCGCGCCGTGCAAAACTCACTGTGGGTCGCCGCCTACTCCACCCTCGGCGCCACCGTCCTCGGCACCCTCGGCGCGTGGATGCTGAACCGCTACCGGAGCAAATTGCAACACGCCCACTACACGCTGATGTACGCCCCGCTGATGGTGCCGGAGATTTTAATGGGCATCAGCCTGCTCATGTTCTTCGTCAACCTCGGTCTGCCGCTGGGATTGCCCACCATCATCCTCGCGCACATCACCTTCTGCGTCAGCTACGTCTGCTTCACCGTGATGGGCCGTCTGCAAGACTTCGACGAATCCCTCATCCACGCCGCCCAAGACCTCGGCGCCCGCTGGCCGGTCATCATCTGGAAAATCCTGTTGCCGCTGCTCGGCCCCGGCATCCTCGCCGGCGCGCTGCTGGCGTTCACCCTTTCGATTGACGACTTCGTCATCACCTTCTTCACCTCCGGCCCCGGCAGCACCACCCTGCCGGTGTATATTTACAGCGCCATCAAAAAAGGTTCCCTGGCCACCATCAACGCCCTCAGCGTCCTCATGATGCTGATAACATTCACCATCGTCCTGGTCAGCAACCACTTCATCAACCGGCGCGATGGCGTTTAAGTTGGTGGCCAAACCAACGCAACGTGTGACCCCACAAGCGTGACTTGTAACCCCACAAGCGCCGCTGATTTCCCCACTTTTAGCCTGGCCATCGCCACCAACAAAAACATAAGCAATTAAACCATAGCAACATATATCAGTGGAATTACTGGCCTCGCACCCCTCCCCGCCAACGCCAATTCCCCCTCCCTCGCCAATTCCCCTCTCGAAGAGGGGTGGCCGCGCAAGCGGACGGGGTGTTTCAGCGTTGGCTATTCCATCAATAACAGCGAGAAACTAAAATATCATTGTATTATTCCCGGCAATCACCTTATTATTCCGCTTCCTCAAACCATGAAAAACATACTGACCATCCTACTGGCGCTGACGGTGAGCTTCATCATCAGCGGTTGCGGCAAAACCAAAAACAAACTCTACATCTACACGTGGGCGGAGTATATCGAACCCAGCCTCGTCGCCGAGTTTGAACGACAACATGACTGCGAGGTGGTCATCGACACCTTCGACTCGAACGAATCCATGCACGCCAAGGTCAAGGCCGGCGGCGGCGGTTACGACCTCATTTCCCCCAGCAGCTATATGGTGGAAATTCTGGTCAAGGAAAACCTCATTGACCCGCTCGACCACGGTTTCCTGCCGAACCTCAAAAACATTGACCCCGAATATCTCGCCAAGTTCGCGCTCGACCCGCGGATGGAGTACAGCGTGCCGTACATGCTCAGCAGTACCGGCATCGGTTACTCCAAGAGCAAGGTCACCGACTTCAAGCCGACTTGGCACATGTTTGAAAACGAGCAATACGCCAAGCGCTCCATGCTGTTCAACGACATGCGCGAGGTGCTCGGCGCGGCGTTGAAAACGCTGGGCTACAGCCTCAACACCACCGACCCGCAAGAAATCGAGCAGGCGAAGGAATTGGTGTTGAAGTGGAAAAAGAACCTCGCCAAGTTCGACAGCGAAGCCTATAAGCCGGGCCTCGCCTCCGGCGAATCGCTGCTGGCGCAGGGCTACAGCGGCGACGTGCTGCAACTGACCGCTGACCATGAGGACATCGGCTACGCCATCCCGGAGGAAGGCACCTCGTTCGCCTGCGACGACTGGGTCATCCCGCGCGACGCCCGGCACAAAGACCTCGCCTACGCGTTCATCAACTTCATCCACGACCCCGCCAATGCCGCGAAAAACATGGAGTTCGTCAACTACTGGTGCCCGAACGTCCCGGCCTACGCCTTGCTGCCGGAGGACTTGCGCGGCGATGAATTGCTCTTCCCGCCGAAGGAAGTCCTGGAAAAGTGCGAAATCATCCGCGACCTCGGCGACCAAAACACGCTCTACATCAAGGCGTGGGACGAAATCAAGGCGCGGGAGTGATTATTGAAAACTCCGGTCACGCAGCCCCGCCGACGCGAGTTATTAACCATAAAAATCTGCGCGCCTTCGTGACGGGAGTTTGATTTTATTGACGATTAACGTTTTTTACGTTAATGTCGCCCCCATGAAAGCCATCGCCGCCTTCTGTCTCGTGATTCTGTCACTGTCCGCCGCCGCCACCCGCGCGCAAGTGCGCTTGCAACTTTCCCAGCCGCGCAACTTGTACCTGCAATACGAATCCATTGACCTGACCGTGACACTGACCAACGTCACCGACGCCTCCGTCAACCTCGGTCCGGACGAAAACGGCAAACCATGGCTCAGCTTCCTCGTCTTCGCGCAAGACGGCGGCGCGGTCAGCCAAGTCAAGCCCGTCGAGGTGCCCCCGCTGACCCTCGCCCCTGACGAATCCAAGCAAGTCACCGTCAACATCCTGCCCTGCTACGGCATCCGCTCCACCGGCGGCTACAGCACGCAAGCGATTGTCCAAATCCCCGGCCTGAAACCCATCATGACCGGCAAGCTATTCCTCACCATCGGCAAAGGCGAGACCATGTGGACGCAAAGCATCTTCAACACCGGCATCAAACGCATCTACAGCCTCATCCGCTTCCTCGACGTGGACGATTCCAACCTATATTTGCGGGTGGAGGAACCCGACCAAAATCTACTCTACACCACCATCCGCCTCGGCCGCATCGTGACCTTCGCGGAGCCGGTGGTGCAATTTGACGCGCACGGCCACCTCCACATCGTGCAAGTCGTCGGCGCAAAAACCTACCGCTACACCGAGGCCGACGCCAGCGGCGTTATTCTTTACCAAGAAGACCGCGCCGAGGTGCCCCGCCTGCCCCGTCCCACGCTGGCCAAGACCACTGACGGTGAAGTGCAATTTATCGGCGGCCTGACCCGGCAAGCCCTCGCCGAGCGCGCCAAGCTCTCCGAGACGCAGGAATGACAACACCCATCGGTCAGCCCCCCCGCACGAGCAAATTCCCCTCTCGAAGAGGGGTGGCGGCGCAAGCCGACGGGGTGTTTCAGCGTTCAGTGCTCTTTCCCTTGGAACGCCAAACTACCCCGTCGCTCCGCGCCTCCGCGTCGCGGTTTATATTTATTGAAAAAATATGCTTTATATCCTACCATCTCCATCCCGCTGATAACGGATAGGCTAATAAAAAGAAAAAAACATGCTGCATAAAATCAGACTCTCCGCCGGCAGCGCGCTCTTCGCGCTGGTCACGCTGTTGTTCCTTGACTTCACGGGAACGCTACACCAGTGGTTCGGGTGGCTCGCCAAAATCCAGCTCCTGCCGGCAATCCTGGCGGTCAACTTGGCCGCGCTTGTGTGCCTGGCCGGCCTGACGCTGCTGTTCGGGCGCGTCTATTGTTCCGTCATCTGTCCGCTCGGCGTGTTGCAGGACGCCATCTCCGGCCTCGCGGGGAAATTCAAGAAAAACCGCTTCCGTTACGCCCCAGCCAAAACGTGGTTGCGGTATGCGATGCTGGGCGTGTTCATCGCCGCCGGCCTCCTCGGCGTCCACTCGGCGGTGGCGCTGCTGGAGCCGTACAGCGCTTACGGACGCATCGCCGCCAATTTGCTGGCACCGTGTTACCAGTGGGGCAACAACCTGCTGGCCGCGCTCGCGGCGCGCGCCGACAGTTACGCCTTTTATTCCGTGACCGTCTGGCTGCCGGGGCTGACGGTGCTGGTCGTGGCGGCGCTGACGCTCGGACTGATTGTCACGCTGGCCTGGCGCGGCGGGCGGACGTATTGCAACACGCTGTGCCCGGCCGGGACCGCGCTCGGCCTGCTCTCGCGCTTCGCCTTGTTCCGGCCGGTGTTCGACCCGACACGGTGTAAAAAATGCGGCCGGTGCGAACGGAATTGCAAGGCGTCGTGCATTGACGCGAGCAACTTCACCATCGACCACAGCCGCTGTGTGAGTTGTTTCACTTGCCTGACGCACTGCCGGTTCGGCGCGCTGCGTTACGCGCCGGTGAGCATCAGCGCCCGGCAAGGCACCCGGCGCGCGGCGGCGGATGAAAAAAACGGCGCGACCGGCCGCGTGTCCCGCCGCGGCTTCCTGTCGCTCGTGGGCCTGCTGGCGTTGACGCCGTCGGCGCGGGCGCAACAGCCCAGAGGCGACGGCGGCCTGGCGGACATTCAGGATAAAAAAGCGCCGGCGCGGAAGACGCCCATCACGCCCCCCGGCGCCGGCGGCGCGCGCAACCTGGGCCAGCGCTGCACCGCCTGCCAGCTTTGCGTGTCGGTGTGCCCGACGCACGTGCTGCGCCCGTCCGCGCGGCTCGCCACCTTGATGCAGCCCGAGGTGACTTACGAGCAAGGCTACTGCCGCCCCGAATGCACCAAATGTTCGCAGGTGTGCCCGACCGGCGCCATCCGCGCGATTACGCCGGCGGGCAAGTCCGCCATCGCCATCGGCCAGGCCGTGTGGTTGCAAGACAACTGCATCGTGCACCGCGACGGTGTGCAGTGCGACAGTTGCGTGATTAATTGCCCGACCGGCGCGATTACGCTGGTGGCCGTCAACCCGGACGACAAGAAGTCGTTGAAAACCCCGCTGCTCGACGGCGCCTTGTGCATCGGCTGCGGCGCGTGCGAGAACCTGTGCCCCGCGCGTCCGTTCAGCGCCATTTACGTGGAGGGCAACGTGGTACATCACTCGGTTTAACTCATCATGAAAAACAGCAACAACATCACGCGCAAGGATTTTCTCAAGCTCGCCGGCGCCGGCACGCTGGCCGCCGGCGCCATGCTGACCGGCTGCAAACCGCGCTCCCGCGTCACGGGCAGCGGCGGCGCCGGCGACGAGGTGCCGACCGACCGGATGACGTACCGCGTCAACCCGCACACGGGCGACCGCGTCTCGCTGCTGGGCTACGGCTGCATGCGCTTCCCCCTGCGGCAGAAGGCCGACGGCAGCGGCGAGGAGATTGACCAGGACATCGTGAACGAGCTGGTGGATTACGCCATCGCCCACGGGGTGAATTATTTCGACACCGCGCCGGTGTACATTCGCGGCTGGTCGGAAACGGCGATGGGCATCGCCTTGAAACGTCACCCGCG
>JAISCS010000056.1 GCA_031265365.1 Verrucomicrobiales bacterium | reverse complement strand
ACCTGTTCTACCAAGGCGTGCGCCCGGCCATCAACGTCGGCATCAGCGTCTCGCGCGTGGGTTCCGCCGCGCAAATCAAAGCCATCAAACAAGTCGCCGGCAAAGTGAAACTGGAACTGGCGCAATACCGCGAACTGGCCGCGTTCTCGCAATTCGCCTCCGACCTCGACGCCGCGACGAAGGCGAAGCTCGACCGCGGCGCGCGCATCGTCGAGGTGTTCAAGCAAGCGCAATACCAGCCGGTCTCCGTCGAACAGCAAGTCATCATCATGTGGGCGACGCAGAACGGTTATTTCGACGACGTGCCGGTGGACAACATTCTGGCGACGAAGGCGAAGTTGTTAGATTATCTCGGCACGCGGGAAGAGGCGCTGTTGCGCGACATCGGCGAAAAGAAGTCGCTGGACGAGGCGCTGACGGTGCGGATTAAACAAGCGGTGGAAAGTTTCAAGCAATCGCTTGGCGGATAAATTCCCCTGCCGTGAAGGGGTGGCCGCGTCAGCGGACGGGGTAGTTCAGCGTTTTGTGCCCGGCTCCCCGAACGCTAAAACACCCCGTCGCTCCGCGCCACCCCTCTACGAGAGGGGAATTGCTGACGCCGAAAACATCCTCATCAACCCGGCCTCTGCGCGAGCTAATTCCCCTCTGCGAGAGGGGAATTGCTGTCGCCAGGTCAAAGCAAAATGCTATAATTTCAGTAATTTTACGGAATGTTTTTGATAAAATTCTATGAAAATTAAAATTGGTTTTGATGTAATTGATGACCGTGAGATTGCCATCATAGGTGAGTACGTAATTGATGGGGGACCATTTGTTGAAGACCATTTTTTAGTATTAATATTAAATTCTGACAGAATGATTGATTATCCGATACAGACAGCAACAGAGGTGTTGAACGATTTGCGTAAATGTGGTCTATTTTCCGAACTAAAGTTATGTAATAAGACCAAATTTAGCAGCAGAATTATTTTTCCAAATAAATTTATGGACCATCTTTTATTCGATTGTCCGACAACATCTCATGGATTTCGTGGAATACTGCAAAAAATCAAGCAATTTGGGATAGCTTATGACCCATTATCATTAACCGATGAAATTAAAAAATATTTACTGGAAGTAAAAAATATAAACAGCAAGCAAGAATAAAAGGGAGAAGATGCTGGACGAGGCGCTGACGATGAGGATTAAACAAGCGGTGGAAAACTTCAAGCAGTCGCTTGGCGAATAAAATTTTCCTCCCGCAGAGAGGAATCGTGCATTTGTGGCCCAGCGTGAGCAAAAAATCTTTGCGCCGGCGGTTTTTTCCCCTAGCCTGTGCTTCCGATGTTAAGTCAGTTGGCCGAGAAGTTTCAGGGGGTGTTTTCCAAGTTGCGCGGGTATGGCAAGTTGACGGAAAGCAATGTGGCCGACGCGCTGCGCGAGGTGCGCATGGCGTTGCTCGCGGCGGATGTCAATTATAAGGTGACGAAGGATTTTTGCGAGCGGGTCAAGGCGCAGGCCGTCGGCGAGCAGGTGAGCAATGCCATTCGACCGGGCGATATGTTCGTCAAGATTGTGCATGACGAGTTGCTGGCGATTTTTCAGGCGGGCGACGGGGCGCTGTCGGCGAAGCGGCCGCTGCGGGTGGCGTTGTGCGGGTTGAACGGGGCGGGGAAGACGACGACGGCGGGGAAGCTGGCGCTGATGTTGAAGAAGCAGCGCGAGAAGGTGTTGCTGGTGGCGGCGGATTTGAGCCGGCCGGCGGCGGTGCAGCAGTTGCAGACGCTGGGGCGGCAGAATGAGATTGAGGTGTTCGCCCCGTCAGCCGCTGACGCGGCAAAGGCCAAACCGTCGACGCCGGCGGCGGGAGTGTTGCAGGAACATTTGGCCAAGGCGTTAAACTATGCCGCCGACGGCAAGTTTGATGTGACGATTTTTGATTTGGCGGGGCGGACGGAGATTAACGCGGCGTTGCTCGCGGAATTGAAATCGGCGACGGCACTGTTGGCGGCGGATGAGTCGTTGTTGGTGGCGGACGCGGCGTTGGGGCAGAGCGCGGTGGAGGTGGCGAAGGCGTTCCACGGCGCGGTGCCGCTGACGGGGATGGTGCTGGCCAAGTTCGACGGTGACGCGAAGGGCGGCGCGGCGTTTTCATTGCAGTCGGTCACGGGCGTGCCGATTAAGTTCATCGGGACGGGGGAGCGGGTGGACCAGTTCGAGGTGTTTCACGCCGACCGGCTCATTCAACGGTTGCTCGGCATGGGCGATTTGTACGGGCTGGCGGAGAAGGTGGCGGGGCAGATTGACCTCGAGGACGCGGAGCAGATGGAGCGCAAGCTGCGGACGGCGGAGTTTAATTTGCAGGATTTTTTGGGGCAGATGCGGCAGTTAAAAAAGTTGGGGCCGGTGAAAAATCTGCTTGGCATGTTGCCGGGCATGGGTAATATGCAAAATTTCTCTCTGGACGACAAGGCGTTGAAACGGACGGAGGCGATTATCTGCTCGATGACTTTTCAGGAGCGGCGGCGCCCCGACCTTTTGAACGCGCGACGGCGCCAAAGAATCGCCACGGGCAGCGGCACCAGCGTGACGGAAGTCAACGATTTGTTGCACCGCTTCCGTAACATGAAGAAGATGATGGGCAAGTTGTTCAAGGGCGGGAATCAGGAGAATAAATTGAAACGGATGCTCGGCGGCTTGGGGTCGCCGGGTTGATGATGAAAGACAGGATATAATATGGCAGTAGTGATACGTTTGCGCCGCGAGGGCGCGAGGAACCGACCGTTCTATAATGTGGTGGTGGCGGACAAGCGCTCGCCCCGCGACGGGAAGTTCATTGAAATCGTGGGTTCTTATGACCCGGTGGGCAAGAACCAGGAGAAGCAACTCAAGCTCGACCGCGTGGAGCATTGGCTGGGGCAGGGCGCCAAGGCCAGTGACACGGTGCGGAGCTTGGTGAAGAAAGCCCGGACGAAGGCGAAAGCCGCCGCCGCCTGACGCTGACGCCGGACTCCGTGTATGAAATACTTTGTGGAATTTGTGGTTTCCTCATTGGTGAAGCACGCGGAGGAAGTGGAGGTCGCGGTGGTGGAGAAGCCCGACAGCATCGCCTATTTGGTGCGGTTGAACCAATTCGACATCGGCCGGGTCATTGGCAAAAATGGCCGGACCATTTCCGCGATCCGCAGCTTGTGCCATGCCGCGACGCCGCGGGGCGGCAGGCCGGCGCTGGTTGAAATCGTGGAGCACCGGTGAGGTGGCACGGGCGTGAAAATAGACGTCCTCACCTTGTTTCCCGAAATGCTCGCCGGGCCGCTGGCGGTGAGCATGGTGAAGCGGGCGCGGCGCGCGGGCTTGGTGCGGATTGATGTTCACGATATTCGTGACTTCGCGCGCGACCGGCACCGCACGGTGGATGACCGTCCGTTCGGCGGCGGGCCGGGGATGGTGCTGAAATGCGCGCCGCTCGTCGAGTGCATCGAGAGCGTGCAGGCGCGGGAGGCGGTGAAGGGACGGGTCGTGTACCTGACGCCGGAAGGCGCGAAATTCGACCAGGCGAAGGCGCTGGAATACAGCAAGCTGGAGCGATTGCTCTTTGTCAGCGGACACTACGAAGGCGTGGACGAGCGGGTGCGCGCGGGCTGGGTGGATGAGGAATTGTCGGTGGGCGACTATGTCCTCAGCAACGGCACCATCGCGGCGCTGCTGGTCATTGACGCGGTGGTGCGGCTGTTGCCCGGCGCGCTGGGCAACGAGGAGTCGGCGCGGAGCGATTCGTTCGGCGCGGACGCGCTGCTGGAGGGGCCGCAGTACACACGACCGGAGGATTTTCGCGGCATGAAAGTGCCGGGGATTTTATTAACAGGCCACCATGCCGCCATTAGCGCATGGAGAAAAGAACAAGCAGCCCGGAGGACGTTGGAACGTCGGAAGGACCTGATTGAGAAAAGCAAAACCGAGGAAAATAGAACATGAAAGCGATAGCAAAAATTGAGAACGCCCAACTCAAGAAGGAAGTCCCGAACTTCAACGTCGGCGACACCGTGAAGGTTTCGACCCGCGTCAAAGAGGGCGAAAAAGAGCGCATCCAGAACTACAGCGGCATCGTCATCGGCAAGAAAGGCAGCGGCATCAACGCGACCTTCACCGTGCGCCGCATCAGCTACGGCGAGGGCGTGGAGCGGGTCTTCCCCGTGCATTCCCCGTACGTCGAAAAAGTGACGGTGGAGACCCAGGGCAAAGTGCGCCGCGCCAGCCTCGGCTACCTCCGCAAGAGCAAGGGGACGATGGAAGTCAAGACCGTAGACCGCAAGACGGCGCGGGCGAAAGCCGCCGCTGCCGCCGCCAAGTGATCATCGCGCAACGCTGACGTTGCGCGATGAAACCGCCCGCTGCCGGACATGGTCAGCGGGCGTTTTTTTGCCTTGGACAAAATTAGCGGCTCAGTTTGAGCAACCACCAAGTAACCTCGCCGCGCTGGATTTTATCTAAAATGCTTCCCTGCCAGACGAGTTCGGCGTCCCATTGATTTTGGAGTTCGGCGAGATGCTGGTAGTCAACCACCAGACTGTTGACCGCCACGTAGCGAACATCTTGTTTTGACAATTCCTCCTTGCTGGCACTGACGGTGACTTCAACCACGCGCCGACTGCCAAAGGGTCGCCAGAACGAGGTGATGGTGTCGTCACCTTGCTGAATGATGGCGAGAGTGCGCTCGGTTGGGGGAATTTGTCGGTGAATTTCAGAGAAGGCGTCGTTGCGGTTGGCATAAGTGGTGTACACTGTTTTGGCACGGTCAGTCAAAACAGGCGGCGCGCCAAGGCATTGCAACCAGTTCATTGTCAGCGTTGCGGGAAACAATGGGCGCATTGGTGAAAGAATGGTTATCAGCATGGATGAACCCATGATTAGCGTGACCAGTATTTTCCAAGGCAATCGTTCGAGATTTTGCCCGCGTGGTTTGATGAACAGCAGCGCTGCCGCTATTAGTAGTGGATAATATGGGGTGAGAGTGCGCGGCATCCCGGCATTGCCCATTTTTGCCATTAACACGAGCAGCGCCAGCAACAGGGCGGTTATCCATAATCTATTGGTAAAATTCATGCGTAATGTTGACCGTGAGCGGATGGACAGCATCAGTATCAATGTCAGCATGATACCGAGACCGGCGGCGGCGCTTTCCTCAATGGCTAATTCACCGATGGTCAATTCAAAGCGGGGAAAATTAGCCTCGATTTTTTCCTCCAATTTTGCGGGCAGGAATTTTTCCACGCTGATGTTGACGGGACAAATAGGTGGCGCGAGGTTGGCAGTAGTGATTTGCAAGGCATTGCCGATGATGCCGTAGGCCGGATTGTGCAATATAATATTGCTAGTTGGTTCACCAGAATAATGTCCGGTGTGACGGATATTGAGGTAAGTTACAGGTAGGAACGATGCTAGTACCATGGACACAAATAACGCGGTCATTGCCAGCGGTCTCGGAACAGGTGAATACCGCCGCCAATTAATAATGAACAGCACCAACCACGGCAAGGCCAACGGTGCGTTGGATAATTTGACGCCGGTCAGAAGTGCAATGGCAAGGCAAGAGAGGCATAGACAACGGAGCGCGGCGGCGCGGGTGTGGACACGGCTCATCATCAGCGCATAGTGCAGCGCGCCAAGCGCGTAAATGGCGGCGAAGGCATCGTTGCCCATACTGCCCGCTTGGGTGACAAAGCAATAACCGGATGGCAGCAGCCACATCCACCAGCGGCTGACACGGTGGCCAATGCCCAGTTTGGTGAAGACCGAAAAAACCAATCCCGGCAGCAGGAGCCACGGTAAAAAATTGATGAGAAAAAACAACCGGTCACTGTTGGTGAACGCGAATAACGGCGAGATGAGCCACTCGCTGCCGGTGCCGCTATAGTTCAGCCTTGGGTTGGCAGTGGAAATCCAAAACCATTTTTCTTCCCACAGCCAGTTCAGTACGCGTGGCAGACGGTAGGAGAGATAATCAAAATTTGACGGACTATACAACGCGCCGCCAATAAAAATCAGCACCGTCAGCGCCAGCCACAATAGCGGCAACCCGCAGCGAAAACGTTTGGCGCGCCACCGGCAGTGGTTATGCGTATCTGCCAACAGCAGACTTTTTCCTTTGGTGGTCAAAAATATCACCATCAGTGCGAAGACAATCAAATAACTACCGCGATTCAAACAGCCTATAGCTGACAATGTCCATCCGCTGACGGTGGCGCAGACGGATAGTAAAATCCACCCCGCCAGCCAATCAATTTTCTGAATTTTTGATTTGAATATCATAGTGCTTGTATATTAAATCATCCTTATATGAAAGACTAGGCTAAAAATTATTTCGGGTTCCTCGCTATTATCAATGGAAGCGCAAGCGTCGAAACAATCCACGCCAGCCATGCCCAGCAAATTCTCACCTTGTAGAGGAGTGCCTGTCAGGGCGGGGTATCGCGGGAGTCAAGTGAACGCGTGTGTAATAGCGTGCTTACCTTTCAGCGTTTTGGATTTATTCCTCAACTAATATTTATTTCGCTACACAGTTGCTCTTCGAGAGGAGAATTGTCACGCAGAGGGTTTGGTCGGTGTGGGTTGGTCGGCGCCAGCACTTCCACTGTTCATGGGATAGAATCAGAAAAGTAGGTTGTGTTGATTGCTTATTTATCTTGTTTCTATGCGCTGAATGGATAACATATTAATACCATGATTTGTGAGATTCCTATTTCCTCTGGTTTTTCTGATTCGTATTTTGCTTCAAACAAGATGCCTTATCTTGATATTTACAAATATCATTACGGCGGATTTCCTGAAAATTGGCTGATGGGACATGTCATTGCGGCACGGGTGGGCCACGCTGACGATGAAAAAATCCGGCGTGCCGGGGCTTCCGGCGGGGTCATGACTGCCGTGTTGTTGCACTTGTTGGAGACGGGACGGATTGATGGCGCCGTGGTGGCGCGCCAAGGCGTTCCCGCGCCGGAGTCGGCGCGAGCGGTGATTGCCGCCACCAACGAGGAAATCATGGCGGCGGCGCAATCGGTGTATATTCCAGTTTCCATGCTGGAACGTTTGTCCGACCTTGCCCCCGGGAAAAATTACGCCATGACAGTGTTGCCGGAAGAGGCGCTGTTATTGCGGCGGTTGCAACGGGACAATTACGCGCCCGCGCGGCAAATCAAATGGCTGCTCGGCCCCTATACCGGCACAGCGTTGCGGCCAGAGGCCATTCGGTGCTTGCTGCGCGCCAACGGGGTGAAGGATGGCGATGGAATCAACTCCCTGAAATGGCGTGCCGGGGAGTGGCCTGGCTATTTGGAAATCATCATGGAGTCGGGGAAAGTAGTGCGTTCCAAGAAAGTTTATTATAATTTTTTGATTCCGTTTTTCATCACGCGCAACAGTTTGTTTTCCATGGATTTTACCAATGAGTTTTGTGACCTCGCGGTTGGCGACGCTTGGTCGCCGGCCTTTGAAAGCAAGGGTGGCGGGCATTCCGTGGTGCTTTCCCGTAGCACGGAAATGGAGAAA
>JAISCS010000037.1 GCA_031265365.1 Verrucomicrobiales bacterium | reverse complement strand
AGAAATCATCATCAAATTGGAGAAACAATCATGAACATCGGAAAAATCATCAACACCGTGCTAGGCTGGTTGGGCTTTGGCAAAACGACGCGGGAACGAACGGCTGAGGAAAACATCACGGCGGCGCTGCCGCTGATTAAAAGCACCGTCGCCATCGGCATCCAAGAAGGCATCCGTTACGGCGTGGCCGCCGCTGACCGTGCCGCCATCGCCGCGCAAGTCCGGCAAGTAGCCAGCGTCGTGCGGTCGCTGACCGCGGGCGCGACTCCCACCGTGGACGCGCTCAAACAAACCCTGCTCGCCTTCCAGTATGACCGCGAAATCCGCAATCTCGACACCATCGTTGGCGTCGTGGCGATTGCCTACGGCAACTATTTCGGGCAAATCAACGGCAACGCGGCGCTGGCCGTGAAAGTGCTAAACGCCATCGCTGACGGTGCCGAGCAAGGCGCGGCGGAATTTGTCAAATGACTTGGCTGGGGCAAATCGCGGCGGCAGTGGCGGCGTTTTTTGGTTGGAAAACCAAAGTCGCCCCGACCCCGCAACAGTCGCAAATCCAAACCGCAAGGGACGAATACCATGAAAACCAAAAACATGTTGAAGCGTGGATGCGCGGGAGCAAGCCGGATGAAGCGGATAACAGTCGCCGGTAGTTGCATGGCCGGCATGGTCGCGCTGGCGCTGATGGTGACATCATGCGCCTCGCCCCGCGCGGCGGTGCCGGTCACAACCTCAAACAACGTGGCGCTGCTAACGTCGCTACCCGACGCCGACGCCGCCCGCCAGTCCGCGCCGGTGTTCACCCGCGCCGCGCTGACAGTGATTAACGGCTTGGAATTGGAAATCAAGGAACTCAAAGCCGAGCGCGGAAAATAATATGCGTCTTCACAAACCATGCCGCGCCGTCAGTCCACGAGGAAATCTTTCAAGAACAACGCCGTCTTGCCGCCATCAAAACTTGTTAAAATTGGCTACCCGACATGGTATGAATTCACCCGAAATTTTTGACAAAATTTGACAGGCTTTTTTAACCTGTTGATTTACAACAAAAAATTTTATGGTTCAAGTCCTAGTCGGGTAAGCCATTCAAAATGCTCCTTGAAAGCCATGTGTTTCCCGGAAAAAAGCGTTTTTACGCTATTCACTCCGCTGACGTTTGCGGAACAATTCGGCGTGACGGCCAAGACGGGCCAGCCGAATTTCATTTTTCTTGCGTTGGTAAACCAGCAATAAATCCGCTTGGCAATGACATTCCAAATAACCCACCCATTCGCCATGCAAGGCGTGCCCGTCATACTCAGCGGGCAGTGGCTCGCCGGTTTTCAGCAATTGGATCACCCCGTCCACATCTTTCAGTGCACTGCGGTCATGACGGTAGCGCAACATGTCTTTTTTGAACCGTTCTTGTGGTTTAACGCGCATGTTTTTTGGGTATTTCCCAGCCGACTTCGCGATAGAGGTCTTCGATGTTTTCGTAGGTGCTCACCCCAACACCGTTTTCCAAATCCCGAATGGCGGCTTGAGTTTCCTCGTTGGGATAATGCGCCTCGTAGGCGGCTTCCGGCTCGGCGGCCAGCCGGTTGACAAAGTAACTCAGCAGGGCGGGCAGCGGAATCCCCGACTTCTTCGCGTTCGCGGCGGCGGCGCGCTTGATGGCAGGAGTGACTTCAATGCTGATGGTGGCGGTGTGCATATCCACTAAAACATACCACCACGCGCTATCAACGTCAACGCGCGGGTTAATATTTCCGGTCCACCGTCAGCGCGGGGAAATCATCCGTGCGGAAGGGCGGGGCGGGGAAGCCGGCGGCGTTGTACAAATTGCCGGTCGGGTTGTAGCCCCACAGGTAGCGGACGGCGATGGGTTGCGGCACTTGCGCGGACCAGATTAACACGCTATCACCGTCCACCTTCGCGTCGGCCCAGTGCCAGCGACGGTCGGCGCCGGCGATGGCGAAACCTTCCAGCTCGCTGTCGGGGGAGTTGCGCGTCAGCGGCGCGGTCTCGTTACTCAGGGATTTGACGACGTGCACGGGGGGCACCGGACGCGCGACCAAGCCGCCGTCCGTGTGCGTGAACTGCACGCGAACCCTGCCGCCCTCGATGTTCACGCCGCTGACGGTCGGTCCGCTGAAGCTGACCTTTTGCCCGTACACGTTGGCGAGGGCGATGGCGGCGAGGCGGTCGCCGATGGTGCGTTTGTCGCGCGGATGCAGGTCACGCGCCTCGCCCACGTCAATCGCCGTCGCCATGCCGGTATTCGGCAGACTGAGCGTCAGTGCCTGCGCCTCGCGCAATTCGGCCCACTCGTCCTGCTCGCCGGCGAGGAAGCGTTTTTCGGTGAAGTTGGCGAGTTGCACGAAGTAGAACGGGAAATCGCCCTGACCCCAGTGCGCGCGCCAGTCGTTAATCATCAGCGGGAATAGGCGGCGGTATTGCCAGGCGCGGCCGCCGTTGCTCTCGCCTTGGTACCAAATCGCGCCGGCGATGCGGTAGGGGATGAGCGGGTTAATCATCGCGTTGAACAGCGCGGACGCCTGCATACCCTCCGGTTCGACGGGCGGCTGCGGCGCGGGCGTGGTCACGGTCAGCGGGCGGGTGAGCGTCAGCGTCCAGTCGCCGTTCAGGACGGGTTGCGAGGAGATGCGGGGCGGGGGCACGGCGGTGTCCGGCAGCGGGAGGAACCACGTCAGCGTCAGCGTGTTCGCGCCGTCGGCGAGCGCGCCGGCAGGGATGATGAAGCGTTGCGGCTCGCGCTTGCCGATGGGCTTGACGCCGGCATACGCGGGGTTTTGCCGCTGAAGCTCGGCGCCGTTGAGCGCGACGCGGCGCAGTTCGCCATAAACGGATGGCACGTCCAAGAACCGTTGCTCCGCGCCGAGGCCGGCGGGTGCGTCGAATTTCTTTTCCAATACCATCTCGCCGGTGAGGTTGATTTTGGCGGGGAGGCGTATGGTCTCAGGGGTGGAAGACGCGGGGGACTTGGGGGACACCGGGGGCGTTAGCGCGGCGAACCACGCGGCGCAGTCTTTTTCAAACTGCTCGCGCGCGGCGGGGAACTCGGCGTATTGTTTCCAATAAAGCTCGGCGGCGGGGCCGACTTCGGGGTCGGAGCGCACCGCCTCCGCGCTGGTCCATGCTTCCACTTGGGTGCCGCCGAAGGCGCTGAGGATGACGGCCACCGGCCCGCCGACGCGCTCGCGCAACGCTTTGGCGAAGAAGTATCCGACGCCGGAGAACTGTGGCAGCGTTTCGGGCGAGGCCACCAGCCAGCGGCCCGCGCCTTCCTCGGCGGGCGGTTTGAACCAGCCGTTGCGGGTGACGAAGTACTGGCGCAACAGCGGCTCGGCGGGCGCGGCGATGGCTTCCGCGCCGCCGATGACGTTCTTCAGCGTGAACTCCATGTTCGACTGCCCCGCCGCGAGCCACACTTGGCCGACCAATACGTCGCTGATGGTGACGGTGTTGTTGCCGCTGACCGTCAGCGTGTGCGGCCCCGCGCCGGCGTTGGCCAAGTCCAGCGTGACGCGCCAGCGCCCGTCACCGGCGGCGACCGTTTGCCCGCTTTGTCCCGCGACGCTGACGGTCACCGCCTCGCCCGCCGCCGCCTTGCCCCACACGGGGACGGCGGCGGCTTGTTGCAACACCATGTGGTCGGAGAAGATGGCGGGCATCTTCACGTCGGCGCGCGCGGATGCTAGAAGGCCACAGCCACAGAGCGCCACAGTGAAGGCACGGAGGGACACGGAGTTTGGCATAATTAATTCGCCGGTTCGATTTTGATGGTGTGCGTCAGCGGGGTCACGGCGGCGGCGGCGCGGTGGCGGAGTTTGGCGTCGAGGGTGAAAAGCGTCTGGCGCAACTGGTCGAAGTCACCCTGCGCGTCGGGCAGTTCGCGGGCGATGAGCGCCAGTTGGCCGCTGGCGCGGGCCATTGGGTTTTCGATGTTTTGCTGGCTGCGGATGAGTTTTTCGACCGCGGTGAATTGCCCGGCAAACGGGTTGTCGAGGAAGTCGGCGGCGAGGTTGATGCCTTTGGCGAGAACATCAGCGGGGAATACTTTGCTGGCGTTGCCCCAGGTGACTTTGAGGTCGCCGCGCGCGTTCTTGACGGTCAGCGTGTAGCGATTGAGGTCGTCGTTGAACGGCAGGAACTCCAGGATGCCGCGGGTGCTGCGCGGGGTGTCGGCGGCGCCGAAGAAGCAGAACGGGTAGCGGGTGGACTCGATTTGCAGCTCACCGCCGGCGGACGCCAGAATCTTTTGCGCGCTATCAGCGGTGGCGCGGCCCGTGGCGTAATCGTAGGTGATGGCGCCGATGTTGCCGTCGCAACCGAGCGCCTTGAGGAAGCCGTAGGCGATGACGAGGTGGCCGTTCCAGTCGGGGTGCACGCCGTCGGGGCCGGCGACGTGGTAGGCCGCGCCGTATTTGGCCTTGGCGCGCGTCATCACGTCGAGCATCAGCGCGTGAATATCGGCGAACACGACGCCCTCGCTCTCGGCGACTTCCTTGGAGGCGACGCCGAGCTGGCGCAGCGTCTCGTTATACACGTCGGACGGCGTGCCGGCGCGCTTGAAGGCGTCGCTGTCCACCACGCCGGGAGTGCCGGCGACGATGAGGCGCAGGCCGGCGTCCTTGAACGTCTTGACCACGGTGCTCATGCCATCGCGGAAGCGTTTGACGCGGCTCTCTTCCGGCGGGGCGTAGGCGCCGTCGTTCATGCCGTAGAAGATGGTGGCGACGGTGGGGTTGAACGGCAGCGCGTCGGCCTTTTGGCGCGGGGCGAAAGTGGGCGCGCCCTCGCCGCCCCAGCCGAGTTGCACGGCTTGCAGGCTTGGCGCCGGCTGGCACATGAGGAAGTAGTCTTCCATGTAGACCGAGTAGAGGCGCTGCTCGGTGATGGAATCGCCGCAGATGGCGATGAAGTCGTTGGCTTGCAATTTCGGCGTGTCCGCGCGGGCGGCCGCCGAGAGTGTGACGCCGACGGCGAGGGTCAGCGCGAGGAGTCTTAGGTAGTTTTTCATAATATTTTTCCAAGCAGTCATGGAGCAATTGGAGGGGTGGTTTAGCCAAGGCAAACTCTCTCCAATAACTCCATGTTCTCCTGGCAGGATTTAGTTGGCGCTTTCGATTTTAATCGTGTGCGTCACCGGCTTGACGGAGGCGGTGGCGAGCTGGCGCAGGCGGGTGTTGTAGTCGAACAAGCATTTGTTCACCGCGCCGAGCGGGCCGGCCTCGTCGGGCATCGCGCTGATGGTCGTGGCGTTGGAGGCGATGAGCCGCATGATGGATGTCTCGAAGTATTGTTGCTGCCGGACGATGTAGTCCACCTTGCCGAACGCCTCGACAAACGGGTTGTCCAAAAACTCGGCGGCGAGGTTGATGCCCTTGGCGAGGACGTCGGCGGGGAACACCTTGCTGGCATTGCCCCACGTGACCTTGAGGTCGCCGCGCGCGTTCTTGACCGTCAGCGTGTAGCGGTTCAATTCCTCGTTAAACGGCAGGAACGGGAGGATGCTGCGGATGTTGAACGGGTTTTCCGGATTGTCCAAATGCTGGCCGATGAAGCAGAAGGGGTAACGAGTGGATTCGACCTGAATCGCCCCGTTGTCGGTGGACAGGATTTTCTGCGCGCGGTCAGCGGTGGCCTTGCCGGCGCCGAAGTCGTAAGTGATGGCGCCGATATTGCCGTCGCAACCGAGCGCCTTGAGGAAGGCGTGGGCGATGACGAGCTGGCCGTTGACGGCGGGGTGCACGCCGTCGGGGCCGGCGACGTGGTAGGCCGCGCCGTATTTGGCCTTGGCCTTGGTCATGACATCGAGCATCAGCGTATGCACGTCGGCGAAGACCACGCCCTCGCTGGCGGCGAGGTCCTTGGCGATGGCGCCGAGTTCGCCCAGCGTCTGGTTATACACATCCGGCGGCGTGCCGGGGCGTTTGTAAGCGTCGCTATCCACCACGCCGGGGGAGCCGAGGACGATGACGCGCAAGCCCATTTCCTTGAACTTTTGGAGGATGCCCAGCGTGCCCTCGCGGAAGGCCTTGCCCTGCTGGTTCGCGTCGAACACGCGGTAGCCGCCGTCGTTCATGCCGTAGAAGATGGTGGCGACGTTCGGGTGATAATCCGTCACGTTGCGGTCTATGCGGCGCAGGAAACCGGGCGCGGTCTCGCCGCCCCAGCCGAACTGGACCGTCTGCAAGTTGGCGGCGGGCTGACAGGCGAGCAGGTACTCCTCGATGAACATCGAGTAGATTTTTTGCTCGGTGATGGAGTCGCCGCAGATGGCGGTGAGGTCGCCCTCGCGCAAGAGTAGTGATTGCGCCGGAGCAGTTGATAATGAAATGCCGACGGCCAGTGTCAGCGCGAGGAGTTTGATGGATTTAAGCATAGGGGAGTTAACGTAGACGGAATTTTGGTATTTGTCTCGCGCAAAGACGCCAAGACGCAAAATATTTTTTTGGGGGGGCACACCTCCGAAATTTAACTCCGAACCCGTGAGAGCTATAGCATTTCATTATTGGTTCTATCTCGCGAACAGAGGAATGGCAGTGGCGTGAGGTAAGCGCAGCATAATTCCCCTTCCGTGAAGGGGTGGCGCGGAGCGACGGGGTAGTTCAGCGTTTGTGGCTAGGTCCCTGTTAACGCTGAACTACCCCGTCCGCTCCGCGGCCACCCCTTCACGAAAGGGGAATTAGCTCACGCAGGGGCATGGGCGGTGGGGGGGCGACATCAGCGTTGCCACTGCTAACAGCGAGGAACCAAAAGAACTCCGCGTCTCTGCGTCTCCGCGCGAACATCCCTATTTTTGAAAGAGTAATATGTTTGTCAAACCGCCGCCGCCGCGCTAACAAAGAGCATGGACCAAATTTATTCTCCCGACTCATTGGGCGAACTCGCCGGTGGCGGGCCGTTATACGGCGTCATCGGGTTTCCCGTGCAACACTCGCTCTCCCCGGCCATGCACACGGCGGCCTTCGCACGCTGCAAACTCGACGCGCGCTACGTCGCCGTCGAGGTGCCGCCGGAGCAACTGGCGGCGACGGTGGCGCGCATGAAGACGCTGCCGTTCACCGGTTGGAATTGCACGCTGCCGCACAAAATCGCGCTAGCCGGGTTGATGGACGGCATCGACGACACCGCGCGCCGGCTCGGCGGCGTCAACACCGTGTTCAACGACAACGGGCGGTTGGCCGGCTTCAACACGGACGGGGAAGGCTGGGTGCGCGCGGTGCGCGAGGAATTCTCGCTGGATGTGCGCGACCTGCGCGTGATGATTCTCGGCCTCGGCGGCGCGGGCCGGGCGGTGGCGGCGCAGGCGGCGTTGGAGCAATGCGAAAAGTTAGTGCTCGTCAACCGCACCATGGCAAAGGCGCAAGAGTTGCGGGCACAGTTGGCGCCGCAGTTCGATTCGGAGAAACTGCTCGGCGCCGACACCCGGCTCAAAGTCGTGCCTTGGGATGAAACGTTGATTGCCAGGGAACTCGACCAGATTGACTTGGTGGTCAACTGCACGTCGCTGGGGCTGCGGGCGAGTGACGCGGCGGTGCTGCCGGCGCGGATTTTGCAACCGCACTTGTGCGTGCACGACATGGTCTACCGCCCGGCGCGGACCAAATTGCTGGCCGCCGCCAGGGAAGCCGGCGCGCGCGGCGCGAACGGGCTGTCCATGCTGGTCCACCAAGGCGCGCTGTCGTTCGAGATTTGGACGGGCCAGACCGCGCCGCTGACCGCCATGCGGAACGCGCTCCGCGCGGCGGCGAATGCCAAATAACAAACCCCCCAAAATGGCCGGGCATTTTGACCTAGGCGAATGTTCTTGGGATTTGGAATTTGAGTTTTGGGATTTTATGATAGAGCCACACGAACTGCTATTACACTGGCTGGCGCCATTATGCGCCGGGGCGTGCATGGGGTCGTTCCTGAACGTGTGCATTTACCGCCTCCCGCTGGGGCGCTCGGTGGTGACACCGGGGTCGCACTGCGCGGCGTGCGGGGCGGCGATTCCGTGGTGGCACAATCTGCCGGTAGTGTCGTGGTTCATCCTGCGCGGGCGGGCGGCGTGTTGCGGGACGCGGATTGATTTTCGTTACGCGCTGGTGGAGGCGCTGACGGCGGCGCTGACGCTGACATTGTGGCGGGTCCACGGGGCGGCGGCACCGGCGGCGGCGGTGATTTACATCGTCTTCACGGCGGCGCTGCTCGTGGCGACGTTTATTGACTTCGATTATTTCATCATCCCCGACCGGATTACCCTCGGTTGTTGCGGCGCGGGGCTGGCGCTGTCGGCGGCGTTTCCGCAACTGCACGACGCGGCGTCATGGCCGGCGGGGTTGTGGCAAAGTTTCCTCGGGCTGGTCACCGGCGGCGGGCTGTTGTGGGCCGTGGCGCTGGTCGGGAGGCTGGTATTGCGGCGGGAGGCGATGGGGTTGGGCGATGTGAAATTGCTGGCGGGGATGGGCGCGGTGCTCGGCTGGCAAGCGGTGTTATTCATCGTGGCGGTGTCATCGCTGATTGGCTCCGTGTGCGGCCTCGCGGCGCTGACGGTCACCGGATGGCGGCGCGGGATGAAAATCCCCTACGGGCCATACCTGGCGCTGGCGGCGGTACTGTGGTTGCTCGGCGGGCGGCGGGTGATGGAGTGGTACGCGGGAGTGCTGGGTTGGTGAACGGAATCGCCGACGCCGGAACACCTCACCGCGATTTACCAGCCGCCACCGTCAGCGGCACTGTGGCAAAAGCCACTCCACCGCCGCGGCGAAATCCGCCGCGACGAAATGCGCCAGCCCCACCGCCCGCTGACGGTCGGCGGCGGAGTCCTCCGTGTCGTGCAACAACAGCACACTGCGACAACCGGCGGCGCGACCGCATTGCACATCGCTCAAGCGGTCGCCGACGAAGACGCTGCCGGTGAGGTCGAGGCCGTGCTCGTCGCGCGCCCTGAACAACAGCCCCGGCGCGGGCTTGCGCTCACCGGCGGCATCCGGCTGGCCGGGCGCGGCGTAGCACATATACACGCTCGCGAAAAAATTGCCGCCGAGTTGACGAAACATTTCCTCATTCACCGCGGCGACCTGTTCCCTGGTGATGAGACCGCGCCCGACGCCCGATTGGTTCGAGACCAAAAACAACGCGAACCCCGCCGCTGCCAGTCGCGGCAAACCCTCGCGCACCCGCGGCATCAATACGACTTGCGCCGGGTCGCCGAGGTACGGCACGTTTTTAATCAACGTATCGTCGCGGTCGAAAAAAATGGCGCGTTTCATAAGAACAAACTCCAGTCACGAAGACGCAAAGACGCTAAGATTTTTTTAACTTTGTGTCTTCGCGTCCTCGTGGCCTAAGTTTCATTTCCTTTCCAAGATACTGGCGGCTAATTCCCCGGCACTGACGGTGGCCGTGCCGAGTTTGCTGACGACGACCCCGGCGGCATGATTGGCGATTTCCGCCGCCTCGTCGCCGCGCAAGCCCGCCGCCAGCGCCGCCGTGAAAAACGCGATGACCGTGTCGCCCGCGCCGGACACGTCATACACTTCCTTCGCCTTGGTCGG
>JAISCS010000167.1 GCA_031265365.1 Verrucomicrobiales bacterium | reverse complement strand
GTGAACTTGTGCTGCCGCGCTTTTTTCGCGACGGCTTTTTGCAACTCGCGCAAGTCGGCGAGCAGAATATCAGCGGCGGCGCGCATTTGCAGCGCGAGCGTGGTGTCGAGCAAGTCGGATGACGTCAACCCTTGATGAATCCACCGCCCGGCGGGGCCGACGTAGGCGGCGACGTTTTCCAGGAATGCCAGCACGTCGTGCTGCGTGCGCTCCTCGTTCCGGCGGACTTCCGCGAGGTCGAAGCGCGCCTTTTTGCGAATGTCAGCGGCGTCCTTTTTCGGGATGTGACCGTAAGCGGCCATGCCTTCGCAAGCGAGTGTTTCAATTTCCAACCAGTGCGCGAGTTTGGCTTCCTCAGTCCATACGGACACCATCAGCGGGCGCGAATAACGGGTAATCATAAAGCCGGATATTAAACCACGAATGGACACGAATTAACACGAATGTTTTTTTAATTTTGATTCGTGTTAATTCGTGGTTCAATTTGACAGTCAGCGGCAAAAGTTGGACAATGCGACATGGCGAAAAGCAAGCGCAAGCAGCAGGAAGAGGCCGAGCGTCAGCGGCTTGATGAAATCGAGGCGCGGGAGCGCGGCGACAAGGTGGAACTTTGCATCTTCTGCCGGCGCCCCGCGATGCATGACAAAACCCACTCGCTGCACAAGCGCATGAAATGGGAAAAAAACTTCAACGACATCGTCATCTGCCTGCAATGCCATGCCGAGTTACACCGCATCGCCAAGACCCGCTCGCAACGGCTGGAGTCCGTCGAAGTGGCGCTGGCGGAGGAATCGTTTCAAAAATACCTCAAATGGGCCAGCAAACGTCCGCCGGAGACGATGTATCATTAAATACTCAAATCTCAAAACGCAAAATGCAAAGTTGAATATTGACCATTCTTTTTGAAGTCGATAATATACGTGGCGATTTATGGCAACACCGGAAGATATTACCGTTAACGAAGAAAAACAACAACGCATCCATGCATATTTCCAAAATCAACAAAATTTGCCGATGGCAGTGGGCGCGGGTTTTGGCGCGGTGTTGATTTCCGCCGTTATTTGGGCGCTTGTGACTGTTGTCACAGGCTATCAAATTGGCTGGATGGCGGTGGGGGTTGGTTTTTTGGTGGGGTTTGCCGTTCGCTTGGGCAAGGGAATTGACAAAATGTATCACTTTATTGGGGCTGCTTTGGCTTTGCTTGGGTGTTTGCTGGGCAATTTCTTTTCGCTCATCGGTTTTGTCGCCAAGGAGGAACAGATGAATGTTTTTGGCCTTCTCGGCGTGCTTGATTTTTCCAAAGTGCCTTCATTGATGATAGACACAGCGTCGCCTATGGACTTTTTATTCTATGCCCTGGCAATTTACGAGGGTTTTAGATTTTCCCTGCGGCGGATTACTCCGGCGGAGCTTGCCGCCGCGCAGCAATCAATCATATAAAAAATTACAGCGCGCGGTCATGGTCAGCGGTGGCTTTGAATTTTCCCAGCGCTGGTTTGGTTAAGCCGAGTTGTTTCAAAATTTGCGGGTCACGGTCAGCGGCTTCGACAATGGCGCGGCAGGCCGCTGACAATGAGAGTCCCGGCGCGGCGGCGGGGTCGGCATCAGCGGCGGGTTGTTGAACGTCAGCGGCGGCGGCGATTAGTTCCGGTGGTAAATCCTTTGGCGTGATGGTGTCGCCGCTGGCGAGGACGGCGGCGCGTTGGATGCTGTTTTCTAATTCGCGGACGTTGCCGGGCCATGCGTAGGAGGTGAGGATTTTCAGGGCGTCCTCGGAAATTTTCACCGGGCCGCCGTTGTTGCGGCGACGCCATTTATTCATGAAAAATGTCACCAGGCCGCTCACGTCGCCGAGGCGCATCCTCAGCGGCGGGAGGTTGATGCTGAAAACGTTGAGGCGGTAAAACAAATCTTCGCGGAATTCCTTTTTGCGCGACGCTTCCCACAGGTTGCGGTTGGTCGCGGCGATGATGCGGACACTGACCCTGACCGGCTTGCTGCCGCCGACGCGCATTAGTTCGCCGTCTTGCAAAATGCGTAATAATTTTGACTGCACCGCCAGCGGCATCTCGCCGATTTCGTCGAGGAACAGCGTGCCGCCGTCGCATTGCTCGAAGCGTCCGATGCGTTGCGTCATCGCGCCGGTGAACGCGCCTTTCTCGTGGCCGAACAGTTCGCTCTCCAATAAATTTTCGGGAATGGCGGCGCAGTTGATGGCCATGAACAGCGCGCGGTCGCGCTTGCTGTTGGCGTGGATGGCGTGGGCGACCAATTCTTTGCCGGTGCCGCTCTCGCCGGTGACGAGCACGGTGGCGTCGGTGGGCGCGACTTGGCCGATGAGTTTGTAAATTTGCTGCATCGCTGACGATGAGCCGATGATGCCGCCGCTGGTGTCCGCGCCGGCGCTGACGGTGAGGACGTTGTCGGCGCTCAATTCCTGCGCGGCGCGGAGGGCGCGGCGGAGCAGGTCTTTGAGTTGCGGGATTTCAAACGGCTTCAGCGTGTAGTCGAACGCGCCGAGTTTCATGGCCTCGATGGCGGTTTGCGAGGTGCCGTAGGCGGTCATCATGATGACGATTTGGCGCGGCCT
>JAISCS010000036.1 GCA_031265365.1 Verrucomicrobiales bacterium | reverse complement strand
GGGGTGGCCGCGGAGCGGACGGGGTAGTTCAGCGTTAACAGGAACCTCGCCCCAAACGCTGAACTACCCCGGCGCTCCGCGCCACCCCTTCACGGAAGGGGAATTATGCTGCGCTTACCACCCGCCACCGCCATTCCACTGTTCACGGGATAGAACCCTTTTTTATTACCATCTAATAAGGACTCGAATTTAATAATATTAATACCTTGGGACTGAACAGCTAACGGTCACGCCAGAAATATTAATATTTTTGTTGTGCACGTGAACAGTGCAATGTATGATATTACAGTGATTATGAATTCCTCCACTTCCAAAACTGAAATCAAAATTGCCTATATCGGCGGGGGCAGTCGTTGTTGGGCGCTGAATCTAATCGGCGACCTGGTCCTTAGCACACAATTAACCGGGTCACTGGTTCTTCATGACATCGACCATGAGGCCGCCCAGTACAATGTCCGCTTGGCCGACGTCATCTTTGCTCATCCCGCCGCCGCGACCCGATTCTCGGTCAGCGCGGAGCAATCCCTTGGCCGGGCCTTGAAAGGAGCCGATTTTGTGGTGATTTCCATTGAGCCGGGACCAACCCAATTGCGCCACGCGGATTTGGAAATTCCGGCGCGCCATGGCATTCTCCAAACCGTTGGTGACACCACGGGGCCGGGCGGCATCCTGCGCGCTTTGCGCTGCATCCCGACCTATCGCGGCTTCGCGCGCGCCATCATGGAGCACTGCCCCAAGGCGTGGGTCATCAATTACACCAATCCGATGGCGGTTTGTACCGCCACATTGTACCGCGAAGCGCCGGGCATCAAGGCGTTCGGCTGTTGCCATGAAGTCTTCGGCACGCAGCAAAAGCTGGCGCGGCTGATCAACGACTGGTTCAAAACCGGCTTGCCGGAACGCAATGAAATCGAACTGGACATTGCCGGGGTCAATCATTTCACTTGGGCCACCCGCGCGCACTGGCGGGGACGCGACCTCCTGCCGCTGTTGCGCGACATGGTCAACGATGAGAAATTCTTCGCCAATCGGCGCGCCGAGGCCGAAACAGCCGCCGCCGAACAACGCTGGTTTGACCACCATTTTTTGGTTGCTTGCGATTTATTAAGAAGATTCGGCTTCTTGGGAGCCGCCGGCGACCGCCATTTGGCCGAGTTTGTTCCCTGGTATCTGGGCAGCGAGGCGGAATTGCACCGCTGGGGCGTGGTACTCACACCCTATTCCTGGCGGTTGCAGCGCAGCCAAGAACCCCGTCCTACTGCCAATGACCAAAAGGATTTGTTACCTTCGGGCGAGGAAGGGGTGCAGCAAATCGAGGCCCTGCTGGGATTGCGACCGCTGACGACTAATGTGAATCTTCCCAATCTCGGTCAAATGCCCGGCTTCCCGGAACACGCCGTGGTGGAAACCTACGCCGAATTTCGCCGCGACAATCTGCGCCCGCTGCTGGCCGGGCCGCTGCCGGAGGGCGCCGCCTGTCTGGTCAAAAGAGCGGTCAGCGAACACCTGCTGACGCTGGACGCCGGCTTTGACAACAATCCACACGCGGCTTTTCAGGCTCTGCTCAATCATCCGCTGATGCGTTTGCCCACCGACCAAGCGCTGATAATGTTCAGCGAAATGCTAAACGCCACGGCGGATTATTTGGAACAGCCGGAAAAATGGCGGCGCTTTGCCGGTTGAAACATTTGAAAATTCTCACCGTCAGCGGTGGCGCATGGTTTGGAGCAAATCCACGTACAGCGTGGTGGTCCAGCCGTAGTCGTGAATGACTTGGCGGTAGGGGTTGTCCGGGTTTAACTCGCCTTTCCTCAGCAACAGCGGCGGGGCAACTTCACGACGGTCATCGTAGTATTCAAAAAACGTGCCGTGCGATTCGCAGTAGTTCTCGATTTCGCTGACCGTGGCCTCGCGGATGCGCGCCGCTTCCTCCCTCATCCCGTAACGCTCAAACCCGGCGGCAATCATCCAGTTGACGTTTACCCATACTGGGCCGCGCCACATGTCCTTCGCGTAGGCAGGGTCATTGGCCGCGATGGACGGCACCGGCAGCGGCGCGCCGAACCAGCGCGGGTCGTTCAGTAACGCGGCGAGGCGGCAGGCCTGTTCGCCCGTCGCCGCGCCGCAGAACAGCGGCAGAAAGCCGGTGCTCGTCCAAGTCTCGATGTGCCGCCCGGAGGACAACTCGCGGTCGAAATAAAACCCGTGCTCCGCAGACCAGAGTTTTTCCCGCATCAAGGCGCACAGGCGCCGGTGGCGGGAACGCCAACGGTCAGCATCAGCGGCACGGCCCAGCGTCAGCGCCAGTTCCGCCAGCACCTCACACTCGCGTGCGGCGTAGGCATTGAAATCCACGTTGGCGGGGTGCGCGGCGCGGTCAAAGCGGGGCGAGTTGTCCATGCCCGTCTCGCTGCTGCGGCAGTTGGGGTCGTCCTCGATGTAGGATTTCAGCAAGCCATCACCGTCAGTGTCACGGTGCTGCAAATCCCACTCCACATAAGTGGCAAGGCGGGGGTAGATGTTTTGCAACCAATCACGGTCACCGCTTTTTTCAAACACCAACCCCGCCGCCAACGCCAGCACGGGCGGTTGCGTGACGGTTTCCCCAAGGTAATCGCTGGAACCGAGCGGGGTGCCACGATAAGTGAGGAAGCCGTCGGCGCGCTGGTGGGCGAACATGGCGTCGAGCGTCTCCGCGGCCAGCGCAACGTCCACATGCCGCCAGCCGACGGCGTGAAACGCGGTGTCCCACAGCCAGGCGTCGCGGTGCGGCCAGCGGTCAGGCGTCGTCCAGCGGCGCTTGAACTTTCTCTCCGGCGAGCACACTTGGCTTTTCATCACCGTCAGCGCCCGCGCCAGCGTGCGCGCCGCTGACGGTGAGAGGCTGGCCGGAATTTCTTGCGACAGCAACCACCGCGAACGTTCCCGCCACAGCACGTCAAAGTCAGCGCCGAGCAGAGCCGCGTTGAATTTTTGGCCGCTGCCGATGAGCATGCGTCCGCCGCTGCCGGCAATTTTCAGCCCCGCCGGGTTTTCCCCCGTCCACGCACATGCGCCTTCGATTAACAAGTGATGCGCGTCAACCAAAACGCCGCGCGTGATTTTTCCCGCCGCGCCGCTGACGCTGAAAAAATCGCCGCCGAAGACGCCGCCACCACCGGTGTCAAAGCGCAACGGACATTTTTCCGGTAGGCAAACCTCCACGCCGCCGCTGACGGTGCGGGCGACGAGGCCGTGCTCATAATCCGTGGTGCCATCCAGCGCCGAAAACGCCAGCAGCCAGCCACGCTGCCAGTTGTCACGATGCAACAAGTCAAGAGTCAGGTTCATTGCAAAACAATATAGGCCCATTCGCGGGGGCGTTCCGATCCATAAATGAGAAGCAGTCGGTTTTTGTCTGCGAGGTCGCTGACCGTGAAGCTGCCTGCCAAACGCGGTAGTTCCGCGATTGGCGGCAAGCCTTGCAACAGCTTGACCGGTATCGCCATTTCTCCGTTCCAGCCGCCGTTATCGGAGGCTTGCCACGCCCAGCGGACACCGGTTTGCTCGCCATTAGCGCCGACGATGACAGGTTGGTCATAGTCGGCGCCTTCGATTTTCAGGAAAGGTTCCTGGCCCGATTCCTTGGTCGCCTTGAAATAATAATCGTAGAGCAGTATTTGTGACAAATAATCGGACTGCCGGTCAGGCCGCGCACTCAAGCCGAACTGGAAACATTTTTGTTCCGCGCCCGCCTTGCCGGACAATTCCCACGCGACGTAAATAAATTCATTATCCCATTTCATCCTGACCTTCGCGCCGCCCGCGCCGTTGCCTTCCTGCGCCTCCTTCAATTCAATGGACGGCGTGCCGGCCCACTCGTCCAGTTTACCGTCAATCTTGGGCGCTGACGGTGAGCGGTTGACGGCAAAGGAATTTTCACGGACAGACCAGCGGTCAGGGTTAAGATTGCTGCCGGGCGGGGTCGCTTGCCGAGCGAGTTGCGCGCCGACGCCGCGCAGATAAATCACATCGCCGCTGAGTTTCACTGTCACCTTGCCACCGTTAGCGGAGAGCTTTTTCTCGCGCCCCATAATGTCAACGACCGTCACCTCCGGCGCGGCGACATCCAGCGTCAGCGTCTTGTCTTCCTCGGCCGTCCACAGCGCCAGCGTCAGCGTCCCGCCGCACTCGAACAGCATCGCGCCGATACCGTGACCATACCACAGGTCGCCGGCAAATTTTGAGCCGTCAATCACGCGCGCGCTGTTGGCGTGGGCGATGGCCACCGGCAGCGGTTGCTGGTTCAATTTGAAAAATCCGAACCAATGGTCCCAATCTTTCGGGTCCTGCTCGCGGTCGCCCATCCAATGCGGAATCAACGCCTTGACGTCCTCGGCATACAGCATCAGCGATTGCCGCGCGGTGCGCTGCGCTTGGATTTTTGCCGACACCACGCCCTTGCGCTCGGACTGCGGCGCGGTGGACCAGCCGTATTCCGTCACCCAAATTTCAAAATCCCTCCCCGTGCGGCGCTTGAGCATGTCGAGGTAATTTCGCAAACTGGCGCGGGTGCGGTGCTCCGGCAACGGCGTGAAACTGTAGGGATGGGTCATCCAAAGTTCCATGCCATTCATGCCGCCGGCGGCGAGGAATTTTTTCATATACTCCGCAATCCCCGGGTCGGCGCCAATCCTGGCGTCAGGGCGAACCCGTTTGATGGCTTCCACCGTCATGTTGCACCATTCGGCAAATTCCCCGGCGCTCATGTAATTCCACACTTCGTTGCCCACCTCGAAAATATTTTGCTCCGGCGGGAGCTTGGCGATTTCCTCCTGCAACCACTTTTGATACAGCGCCTTTTTTGGCACGGTGTTGCGCGCCCAATACCCTTTTTTTCCCTTGCGGTTCTTCGTCCATTCCTCAATGGTGCCGTAGCGCTCGACATCAAAGACTTCCTCGGGGAATCCCTCGATTTTCAACACCGCGTTCATCGGATGTTTGGTCAGCAAATCCAGCGTGCTGATTTTTCCGGGCTGGTCGTCGGGCGGCTGGTTGAACTGGTGCCGCGTCCATTGCAAGCCGAGTAACGCGCAAGTGTCCACCACCTCCGCAAGGTTCCACACCGTGCCCTTGCGCCACCAGACCCCGGGGCTGCCGATTTGAAAAATTTTCAAACCATAGCGCAATCCCGCGTGGCGAAATTCAGCGGCGGTGCGCTTCGGCGCAAATCTCACGACCCCGAAGCTCATCATTGGCGGCGACACCTCGCGCCCGCTGACGGTGGCCTTGGCGTTCAGTTCGTAATATCCCGCGTCCAGCGTGCCCAACGTCAGCGGCACCACCACAGGTTTGCCGTCGACGATGGTTACCGGAACCGACAGGGTTTTGCTTTCACCGAAGTAGTCGCTGATGGTGAGGTACACCTTGCCCTCCCCCGCCGGAAAGCCGTTCAGGCTCGCGTCAAATTTCACCGGCTCGGCAAGGTCGAACAAGTTGCAATTCTGGTGACGCGCGATTTCCATGCGCTGCGCCGGCAATGTCGCCGCGCATACCGTTCCTAAAATGAATCCGCCAATTATTTTTTTGAACATAATAATTTCCTGTCTGCTTTAGTCTTTTAATATCAACAGCGACCACGAGGACGGGTCGGTCACAATGAAATTCACCGCGTCCGCCGGGTCAATCTTGAATCGCTCATGTGAAGAATCGGCGTCATTCACGCGCAGCTCCAGCGCCAGTTTGGCGCCGGGCGCGGGCTTGAACGCTGGCAATGACGACCACGGCAGCGCCACTTCCATCGCCCAGCCGAGGCTGGTCTTGCCGCCGAAGAATTTAGCGCCGGCCACATCCGTGATGGTGCCCGCCTCGCGGTCGGATACCACGCCAATAATAGGTTTGCCCTCGCCGGAAGTCGGCGTGAGGAACAGTTGCATGTCATCCGGGCCATAACCGCTGCCGGTGTCGCGCGGCCTCATGCTTAAAAATAATTCCACGCTGTCCTGCAAGTAAAGTTTGGCGCGCGGCTTGTTGTTCAGCATTTCATTGTCGCGGATGTCAACACCGACATAGAGATAATTGTCGTCCCACGCCACATATCCCGCGCCGCTGCAATCCAGACCGGCCACCTTTGGATTGACCATTGAAAGCTGCGCCGCGCCGGCCCAGTCGCCGAACGTGCCGTCAAATTTCGGCTCCGCCTTGAGCCTGCCCGCCTGGCGCTCCGTGCGCGGCGGTTTCTCCGGCTTGGGCCAGCGGTCGGCGCGTAATTCTTTGCTTGCCTGTTTTGCCAGGTCGCCGCTAACCCCGACCAGATACACCGGCGCTTCGTCCAGCGTCAGCGTCAGCCTGCCGTCGTTCACCGTCAGCGCCTCCTCGTGTCCCATCATATCCACGCGCGTGACTTTTTTTACGCCCGGCTCCACGGTGATTTCCTTGCGCGCGGCATTCTCGCCGCCTGTCGCGGAATCGTCCAGTGTCCACAACACCAGCGTGTGCACACCGCTTTTTTCGAATAACATCGCCTCCACCCTCGGCCCGAGCCACAGGTCGCCGAGATATTTCGCGCCGTCAACCAGCCGCGCGCTGTTGGCGTGCGCGATTAACACCGGCTTGGGCTGCTCATTCTTCCGCACATAGCCGAACCAGTCCTCGATGTAAGAGGGATTCGCCTCGCTTTGTCCCGCCCAGTGCGGGATTAGCGCCTTCGCGCCCTCCGCATACAGCGACAGCGATTGCCGGACCACGCGTCGCGACTGTTCCAGTTCGGAACGGCGGCTCGGCCCGGAAGGAGTCGAGTGCGAGCCGTATTCGGTGATGTAAATCTCCATGTCAACGCCGGTTTGTTCCTTCAACCACTGCCGGTAAGCGCGCAGCCATGAGCGGTTTTCCGATGCCGCGTAGGGATGCAACGCCACCATTTTCATGCCCTTCAAACCACCGGCCTTGATAACTTGCGCGTCATACTCAAACTCACTGGTGCTGCCGTAAAAATTCGGCCCCACGATGGCGCCAGGGCGTTCTTTTTCAATCACCTCGATAATCCATTGTGACAGGGTGGCGAAGTCCTTGGGCGGCATTTTATCCCACGGTTCATTCCAAATTTCAAAGCACTTCTGGTCCGCCGGCAACGCCGCCAGTTGTTCCCGCAAATACTTTTGATAAGGTTCCTTTTTCGGCAGCGTCTTCAGTATCCATCCCCCGCGCCCGTATTTCTTTTCCCATTCCTCCAGCGGGCCGTAACGCTGCTCGTCGTATAATTCCTTCGGAAAGCGCTCCACCTTGATGACCGCGGTCAGCGGATAATCGCCCAATAATTGTTGCGCCGACAACCGTTCCGGGTGCCCCGCCCCCTCGTTCTGGATGATGCGCGTCCATTGCAAGCCGAGTTTGCCCATCGCGTCGGCCAGCTCCGGCTGGTTGACAATGCCGCCCCACCACTTCAGACCGAACACATAACCGCCATCGCGCACTTCCTTTGCCGACCGTGACACAAACTCCATCACGCCGACACTGACCGTGGCCGTCACGCCGGTCAGGTCACCGTCAGCATCCTTCACCCGCGCCTTGATGAACAAATCGTAATAGCCGCGCCCCAGCTCGCCCGCATCCACCGTGAACTCAGCCGGCTGACCGTCAGCGGCCTTGAATTTCAATTCGCGCGTACCGACCACCCGCTTCATCTCATCCACAATCTGCACGCTGACCATGCCCTCGCCGGCGGGCGCGCCGTGGAACTTCGCCGCCAGCGTCACCGGCTCGCCGGGTTGAAACAAATTGCATGGCGCGTGACGCGCCACTTCCAGCGAAACCTTGCCGCGCGGCGCGGGCGCCGCACTGTCAGCATCCGTCGCTCCCGCGCCGAGGCTCGCAAACACGCGCTCCATGCCGACGGCGTTCGCCGGCTGATGGTCAAGCCGCGCCCACGCGATTCTGCCGCCCGCGCCGTCCCTGGCATAAGCCTCGCCACCGGTGTTCACCCACGCCGCGCCGATGACCAGCGGGTCAAAACCAGGCTGCGGGAAAAAGCCCGCCACGTCGTTGAACTTGCCGATACTGCCTTTCGGCGACGCTGACGGTGACTCACCTAACTCGCGCACATACAACACCGGATTGCGCCCGCCCTGCCAGCTCGCGCCGATAAAATACCACTGGCCTTGCTTGAATGATTCCGCCAATGAACTGACCGCCAGTTCGCGGACGCCGTTCCTCGCGCCGCCGACCTCCACCGCTGCCGTGCCGCTGGCAACGCTGACGGTGACCGCGCCATCAATGCTGTGCCCCGTGCCGAATAAGCCGAAACGCCCCGCGCCGTTCCAGTCCGCCGCCGGGCTGACCACCAAATACACCGTCCCGCCGCCGCCGAGACCGGAACGTCCGAAGTAACGCTTAAACTGTCCGTCCTTGGCGCCCGCCGCGCTGTCCCGCGTCAGCAGACCCGCCGAGTCCCGCCCGCCGCCGGCGGGTGATTCCAGCCAGCCTTTTTGCAACCACGGCTGCCAGCCCGCGCCGAGGCCGGTCTCGCCCGCTGACACTGACGCGCCGGGCTTGAGTTCGGACCGGGTCGAAGCCTTCTCGGCGGCACGACTCAACGTCACCGTCCCGCCGCTGTCAACGGCACCGCCGTCGAACCGCCATTCCGCCGCGACCTCCGCGCGACCAATTGTTGCCATGCCCATCCCGGTCGCCACTATCAGCGCCGACCACCACACTTTTTCGCGTAATGTTGTCATCATAATTTTTATTTCCCATTCTCTGGTTTCGTCATTTTTGCTGTCAGCGCCACGGCACTCCCGGCTGCGCGTGCGCCTCCCCAATCAGCGCCAGCATGTTCTCCAGCGGCACATCGCCTTCCAGGGCGTGTGACGGCGACAAAATATAACCGCCCGACCGACCGCATGAAATGGCCTTGCGCACTTCCTCGCGGACAGCGTCAGCGGTGCCGTAGGGCATCGTCCGCTGCGTCGAGACACCGCCCCAAAACGCGAGTTTGCCGCGCCATTGCTCCAGCAGCGACCACACGTCCATCACTTCCGGCTGGAACGGGTTGAACACGTCCAAGCCGATGTTCACAAGGTCGCCGAACAATTCATCCACGTCGCCGCACGAGTGGATGAACACCTTTTTGCCCGCCGCCTTCACCGTGCCGTACATGCGTTGCAAGCGCGGATACACAAATTCCAGCCACAACTCGCGACCGATGAGCAGCCCCTTTTGCTGCCCCCAGTCGTCGCCGAAATACACCGCGTCAATGTCGTATTCGAGCGCCTTTTTCGCCTGCGCGATGTCATAGTCGGCGATGGCGTCGAGCAGTTCATGCACGAATTCCGGGTTCTCGATGAAATCGGTGTACAGGTTCTCCAGCCCGCGCAACGTCCACGCGCGCTCGAACAGCGAGAAACCGATGCAGAACACGCGGTAGCAATCGCCGTGCCGCGCGATTTTCTCCGGGATGTCGGCAAAGAAGCGTGCGTCGAGCGGGTCGGGGAAATAGTAGCCGCTGAGGGTGGGATCGGGAATGGCGCTGCCGCTGACCATGCCGATGTCCTTGTCCACCGAGCGGTCCCACAACACGCCGAACACGTCGCGGTACAAATCCCGCCCCGCCGGTTCGAAAAAGCCAATGTCGCTGCCCAGTTCCAGCAAATGATTGTGCACATGCGGCTGTAAATCGGCAGTGTTAAAGTGCCGTTCCAGCTTTTCCCGCGCCTCCTTGGTGAAGCGGAACGACCAAGGAACGTAGGGAATCGGCTCGCATGCAATAGCGGCCTTGACAATTTCACGCGGAACGAGGGTTTTCATGATGTTGTTATCTGCCTCAGCAAATTGTGCACGTGAAACATTTTTAGGCAAGATTTTTTTGGGGTTTACTCAAAAAATATTCGCTGACAGTGCGGCTCGCTCAAAACTTCCAATTCACCTCCACCTGCACCGTATCGGTCGAGGCGCGGTCACCGTTGTAGGGAGCGACGGCAGGACCGTCGAGACCGACATCAAACCGCCACGCCTTGTGCCAGAGCACTTGCGCGGTGAACCTGATTTAAGGATATTCATAAATCCACTCCCTCCAGAATTATGACTTTATCCAGCCCCTTGACCGGCATATCGAAATACCCCATATTTTTCTCCCGGCCGAACATGCGCTTTTCGCCCGATACCGGCTCAAACAAAGCAACATCATAGCGCTCCTTCTTGATGCCGGTCGTGTTAAGCGAGATATTGCCGCCGTCAATCACATAGGCCAAAATACGCTGTTCGTCGGCAAGCGCATAGCCCTTCGAGCCGTTTGAAAAAACGTTTGGCGCTGGTGCAAGATGCTGAAAATCGTGCTCCAACATCAGGTTCTTAAGATGGATAAGCTGCTTTGCCGCGGGCGCATCAAGCGATTCATTCCAGGTGAAAGGATGGTAGGGCAACGGCTCGGTATTCATCTGCCATATACAGTGATGACCGTAGGTAACGCCGAATCCGCCGCCAAACAACGCCAGATAACAACCCATACGCACATCAAAGGTGCTGAAATATCCATTTGCGACGTTAAAATTGATGGGATGCGCTTCATATCTGGGTTCGCCGTCCACAAACGGCTTGGTGGGACACAGCGCATAATCGTGCTCCAAAAGTCCCATCGGGTATTGACTGGTACCATGACCGGTTTGAATCATATTAAAGTCCAGCCAATCGTCATGATGAAACGCCACCGACGACGAAATTCCACCGGCCGGGTGCAGTGTCATCAAATGCGGCTTGCGGTCCCCCGCGCGAACACCTTTCGCCATGGCGCGCACAATATCAAAATGCCTCGGCAGGTCCATATCCCGGTCGCCGCCCATCACCCATATGATATTGTCGTGATGTGACAGCCGCTCCGCCACCCATTTGCCATAGGCGCGGGCGTTACCGGCATCAAATATTTCAGGGCCGATTCCATGCCGCACATTAAACTTATCGCCCCATGTGGGCAGCACGGCGGCGTATATGCCATACGCTCCAAGCAACCCAATGACGCGGTCAACATGCGACCAATAGTCATGCTCGCCGTCTGTATCCGGCATGGCCGGGTCAAAATCGCCGCTGGCATTTTGTAACAACGGCTTTCTTCCGTACGCGTTGCCGCCGCGCAGACCGTCGCACTCCGCCAGAATACATATCTGACTTACATTAAAGCCAAGCTCCGCGCGGTTTTTCGCGTAGACCGCCGCTTCCTCGTAGGTAAGTTTATGGAACAACTCCCAGGCCGTATCACCCAGCCAAAAAAACGGCGTGCCATCGGCATGGCAAAGATGTCGTTGGCCATTGGAAATTTTTAATGATTGCATAAAATTCCTCCCTGCACGCCAATTCCCCTTCCGTGAAGGGGTGGCCGCGCAGCGGACGGGGTAGTTCAGCGTTTAAGGGAAACTCCCAAACCCGAACGCTGAACTACCCCGTCGCTCCGCGCCACCCCTTCACGGAAGGGGAATTATGCCGCGGCCACCGCACGCCGCCGCAATTCCACCGATTGATGCTCCCGTTTTTTGTCATTCCTATTTCAGGCCGTCGCCTGTTTTACGTTGACGCGCGTGATGTCACTCGGTATCCCGACCTCGTGGTCGCCATCCACGTAAATGATTTGGTACTCCCACTCCTGCACGTATCCCGGCAGCGGGGAATCATCCAGGAATTCCGCCTTGGCGAAGTGCCGGAAAAATTCAAACCCGCCCTCGTGGCCGACGACGCGCTTGTAGACGTTGTACCCGTCGTGACCAAACAGGTAGCAACCGCCCCGCACACCCTCCGGCGTGAGGATGAACTCGCGCAACTTGGGCTGGTCGTGATACTCCTCCAGCACGTTCTCCGCGCCGACAATACCGAGGCGCTCGCCCAAGTCCGCGGTATAATTCGCGTGCGACTTCACGCGCTTGATAAACGTTTGCAGGTATTTTTTCAACCCCGCCGCCTTGCTCATCACCGTGCTGTTGGCGAAGCCCGTGTTCACCGGCATGTCAATCTCGCTGATGGGGCCGAGGAAAAAGTCGTGGTTATACCTGACGACGCTTTCCTTGAAGGCCGTGGCGTCGGCGGCCCACTGGAGGGCCTTGGTGCCGACGCTGTAATAAAGCTCCAACTGCGTTTTTTCCGCCGCCGTGACGCCCAGTTGGCTCTGGTAGAGGCTCATGTTGTCCAGGATGATTTTGGTTATTTCCAGCAGCTTCTCGTAGCTGCCGCTCAACGGATTTTTGTGTCGGTATTTCATATTTAAACTCGATTTTACCAAATTATGACAAGACTTTTATTACCCATAGTATGCTTGCGATTATCCATAGTATGCTCATGAATGCCCATAGTATGCTGGCGATTATCCAAGGTATGCATACTATGGCCCACGGCACGTCTGCGATTACCCAAGGCATGCTTACTAATCCCAATAGTATGCCTACCTTTGCCCATAGTATGCCTAATCTCTTCCATAGTAAGCCTGTTCTCCCCTGTTTTACTTGGAGCCGTAATAAAAATGCCTTTATCCTCGGCAGAATTATCACTAGGAAATATTTGTTCATTGGGGGTCATGGCAAGTTTGGTTTGGGTGATAATCATAATCATTCCATTTAACATCCGCACCGGCTCTTGCGCCGCGCCACTATCAGCGCCAGTAATATAACCCCCGCCGTTAATAGGACGGTGACGGATGGTTCGGGAATCAGGCTGACGCTAAGTTTTTTGAAAATAAAATCACTCGCGTTAGAGCCGTAGTGCATGGTGAAGAAGCTCAGCGTGTCGAAGTTGGTGGTGTAACCCGATGCGCTGGTCAACAAGTCCAGCGTGCTTCCGGGGGTATCGCCAATGGAACTGCTCAACGTAACACCCGTGTCGGTGCGGGTGATGGTGAAGGTGCCGGCCAGTTCCGTATAGGCGGGATTTGTCAAGGTGGGGGAATTGCTGCAGTCGGTCCAGCCGCCGAAGAAGATGGCGTTGTTTGCCTGGCGGGCGCCGTATTTGCCGTTGGCGGCACCGCCGCCGGGTTGGTAGCCCACGCCGAAACCTTTGTTGTTTATGAACAGTGTGCTGCTGCCGCCGTCGAGGTCGGCGGTGATGTGGTCATTGCCGTTGGAGTCGAAGAGACCGAGGCGCAGGGTATTCGCGGCCGCCTGGAATGAACTGGTGGGGGCGCTGAGGGTGTAGCTCAGGGTGATGGAGTCACCGACGTTCAATGATTGCGGGGTGAAGTAACTCAGCATGTAGGTGAAAGCTTGGCCCCCCGCGCTGGTCCATTTCAGGTTGCCGTCGTCAAGCGCGAGCGCGGCCTCGGGATGAGTGTTTTTAACGAGGAACGTGTTCGCCCCAGTCTCGCCACTTAGCTTGACATCGCCCAAGTCGAACAACAACACCTCCGCCCGCGCTGTCATTATCGTCAGCAGCGCCACCGCGCCGCATCCCACCCAATTCATCCACATTTTTTTCATATTTCCTCCGTTGGGTTTGCAGTTAATATTTATGAATCACGTGCACATAATGGCATTCGTTAAAATTTCGTCAATTATTTTTTAGTTTTTTTAGGTGATAATAATTCCGCTTAACATCCGCACCGGCGCTTGCACCGCGCCGCCATAAGTGCAAGTAAAATACCTCCCCCTGTTGCTAATAGGAAGGTGACGGACGGTTCGGGAATCAGGGTGATGCTGAGGTTGCTGAAGGTGAGGCTGGGCGTGGCACCGTTTCCCGTGTAGACAAAGAACGCCAGCGTGTCGAATGAATCAGTGAAATACGCGGCAGTGGTCGGAATCAAAAATTCACCCGACTGCGCAAGCACGCCGCCAATGTAATTTTCCAGCAACAAACCGTCAGCGGTCCGCGTGAACATCAGGCTACCGTTCCACTCCACGCCCGCTGTTGCCGGGCCTTTGAGCGTGGGGCTGGTGGTGCCGGAAAAATTATTCGCGCTGGTGAACGGATTGCCCACCTCAGTGTTTTTTCTGACATAAGCTCCATTGCCATTACCGGTCTGGGCGCTCAGTTGCGCGATGTAGCCCTGGTATTTTTTGAGACTGTCATCGTTCAAGTTTGGCGCAGCAAGGTCAGCGGTGAGCTTGGTGTTGTCTTTGGAATCATACAGGCCAAACCGGAACCCATTGCCGCTGCTGGAGAAAATAGCCGCGCTGCTCGGCGTCACGGTGTAGTCCAGCTTGAGACTTTGCCCCACGGTCAGCGTTTGTTTTTCAAAGTAACTCAGGAAGTAAGTGGATTGGTTCGCCGTGGCCGTCCAACTGAATTGCAAATCACCGTCCGACGACGCCAGCGTGCCGTAGGCTCCCCCGCCAGCGTAAAACGTGTTCGCCCCCGCCTCGCCGCTGAGCTTGACGTCACCCAAGTCGAACAACAACACCTCCGCCCGCGCCGTCATTATCGTCAACAGCGCCACCGCGCCGCATCCCGCCCAATTCATCAAACATTTTTTCATATTTTCTCCATTGTTTTGCAGTTAATATTTCTGAATCACGTGCACATAATGGCATTCGTTAAAATTTCGTCAATCATCATTTTTTATTTTTTGGGGCGATAATAATTCCGCTTAACATCCGCACCGGCGCTTGCGCCGCGCCGCCATAAGTGCAAGTAATATAGCTCCCCCCGTCGCTAATAGGAAGGTGACGGACGGTTCGGGAATGAGGATGACGCTGAGGTTGTTGAAGGTGAGCAGCGACTGGCCCGCAGTGCCGCCGTACAAGGAGAAAAAGCCAAACGTGTCGAAGGTGTCGAAAAAGGCGTTGTTGCCGCCGATGTTGTAACCGTTGAGCACGTCCACGCTGATCGTAGTGCCGTTAACGATGCTGGTCAGCACCAGACCTTCGGCAGTTCTCTCCACGGCGAAACTGCCGGTGATACTCTGGCTGTTGGGGTTGATGAAGGTAGGCGAGTTCACCGTGCCCCAGAAGTCCGTGGAAAATACATTGGCGCCGGCCTTGTATTTTGTTTGGATGCTACCCGGATTATTGACGGTGAGCCGCGGGTTATAACCCTCCACGTAACCCCGGTAGCCGTTGGTGTTGAAAATATTGTCGCCAACGGCAGTCGAAATATCGTCGGTGATTCTGCCGCCGTTGGAATTGAGCAGATAGACGCGGAAATTGCTGGCAGAGGTATTAAAGTACGACGGGTCGTTGGTGGTGAAGGTGTAGTCAAGCTTGAGGGTTTCACCGACAGCCAAAGTCACGGAGTCAAAATAACTGAGGATGCCGGTGTATTTACCGTTGCTCGTCTGTCCGTCCCAAGCCAACGTGCTGCCATCAGCGGTCAAACTCGCGCTGGTGTTGTTGTATTTCAGGATGAAGGTGTTCGCCTCAGTCTCGTCACTTAGCTTGACATCGGCCAAGTTGAACAACAACACCTCCGCCCGCGCTGTCCCCGTCATCAGCAGCGCCACCGCGCCGCATCCCGCCCAATTCATCAACATTTTTTTCATATTTCCTCCGTTGTTTTGTAGTTAATATTTTTGAATCACGTGCACATAGTGGCGTTTGTCAAAATTATGTCAACCAATTTTTAATTTTTTTGATGGCGGTTCGCTGTAAGCATTTCGATTCAGGCAAAAAACTGTTGTGGTAAAGATGGGAACGTGCACAATTCGACTGTGAAAAAACATCTATCCAGTATTCTTGTCGCGGTCGCACTCAACTTCAACGCCGCGCTGTTGGTCCACGCGCAGGAGTTCAGTGTGACTTCTTTTCCTCCGGTTGATGCTGCGACGGCATTCCAATCAATGAAGAATCCGGTGGTTCCCACCATCAAGTACAACAAGGCGGGCACGCCGGATGCGGGATTCCTCCAACGCCATGAAAAATATGTGGCGATGGCCAAAGAAAAGAAACCGCAACTTTTGTTCCTGGGTGATTCGCTCACGGAGCGCTGGGAACGCCCCGGGGCGGCGGAAATCTTCGCCAGCAACTTTGGTCCCTACAATGCGGCGGCTTTCGGAATATCGGGCGATTGCACGCAGCATCTTCTCTGGCGGGTGACCAACGGCGAGCTGGATGGTTCGCCGAAGGTCATCGTGCTGCTGATTGGGACTAACAATTCCACCCTCGTGGAAGCGGAGCACATGGTGAAGGGAGTCACCAAGGTGGTCGAGACCATCCGGGCGGAAGCTCCCGCGTCGAAAATCATTCTGGTATCGCTTTTGCCGCGCGGCGAACGACCCAACGGGCTTCGGGAGAAGGTGCTAAAGGCGAACCACTACATCGCGAGACTGGACGATGGAACCTCCGTATTCTTCCTGGACATCGCGGGCAAGTTCCTGGAGCCTGATGAAACGATTTCCAAAGAGGTGATGTCCGATTTCCTTCACCTCACGCCCAAGGGGTATCAAATCTTCGCGGATGCCCTGAAACCAAGGGTGGACGAATTGATGAAGTGACTCATTCCCCTTCCGTGAAGGGGTGGCGCGGAGCGACGGGGTAGTTCAGCATGCGGTTTGGGTACTTCCTTTAACGCTGAACTACCCCGTCCGCTACGCGGCCACCCCTTCACGGAAGGGGAATTGGCGTGTGCGGGGAGTGCGGTCGGTGGAGTTGGTTCCGGCGTCAGCGCTTCCACTGCTAACAGCACGGCACCACTTCCCTACCGTATCGTGTCGCTGACCGGCACCTTGCCGTCAAGCCCGGCACAGGCTTCGTGCAGCGCGAGGAGCGCCAGCAGCAGCGTGTCGGGATAGGTGATGGCGTCGTAGTAGGTCGCGCGGACGCTGGCGCGCGGCAGCACGCCGGGAATCTGCTTGCCATCGGCGCCGGCGCCCCAGAAAATTTTGACCGCCTCGTCGCCATACCACTTCGCCGTGTCGAGGTATTCCGCCTTGCCGGTCAACCGCCAGGCCGCGACTTCCAGGCCGATGACCATGCCGTATTCGCAGACCCACAGGTCTTTTTGCGAATCGGGCTTCGCGGTGTGATACAGGTCGGCGGCTTGCAGCAGCAGCTTGCGGTATTGGCCGGCTTGTTCGCCGCCGCCGAGTTGCTGCTGGCGCGTGTTGGCGAGCAGGGCGAACATAACCGTTGTGTAGGAGCCGTAACCGAGGCCCCACGGCTGCGACCAGCCGTCAGACTTGCGCTCCGGACGCGGCAGCGGCTCGCCGCTGGCGGTGACGGCGTTGCAGATGAAGCCGCGGCCCGCGGGGTCGTGTTTCAGGCCAAGGAAGCCCTGGTCTTGCGCGGCGACGAGTTTTTTCAACAACGCCGCCGTCGGCTCGTCCACGCGGGCGACGGCATCGTCCGCCTCGATGGCGAGGGATTCCAGCCACAGCGGGACGCAGGTGCCGTGACGGGTCGAATCCCAGTCGAGCAAACCGCGTTCGTTGGTGCGGCCAAGATAGCGGTTGGCCAGCACGCTGACGGCGGTCAAAAATTCCGGGGCCTGGCTTTTCTCGTAGGCGCGCGCCCAGGTGTTGATGAAGAAACCGCCCTCCTTGGGAAAATCAAAACCGTTGCGCGGGCCGTGTTTGTCGTAGGTGGCGTGGCGGCTGAAGTCACCGGTCTTTTTATTGGCGATTTGGTGGTCCCACAGGCCGCGCGCATAGCGCAGCATCCGCTCCGGCTCGACTTGATAAACCAGGTCGAAATACCCGAACGCCCGCTTCGGCTCGTGCGTGTTTTTCATGTTGGTGGCGACCGCGTCAGCGAGGCAATCCCACCACGTATGCTCGCCCCACGCCAGCAGGCCGGTGTCGGGATGCTGCGTGACGCGGAACAAATCCAGCAACGCCTCGCGCGCGGCGTCGGCGTAGCGGGCGTCGCCGGTGAGCCGCGACAATTCCTGCAACACGCGATACAAGTCCACCTGCAAGCTGGCGTTCGAGCCGTATTCGGCCACACGGTCGTAGGAGCGGATGCCGTTCGGCAGGGGCGGTAGCACCTTTTTGACCTCGCCGTTGATGGTTTTTTCCGTCCGCTCCAGCGGCTTGCCGGTGGTTGCGTCGAGCACGGAAATAATCAGTGCCGTCTGCTTTTCGCCGTAATGGTCCACCGCGTTGGCGAGCAGTGCGTCGGCGGATTTTTTCACCAAGTCAAGGTAACGTCCGTCGTAGTCCGCCGCCGGCGTTGACAGGGTCAATGACAGCATGGACAAGACGGACAGGATGGCGGATTTTGGTTTCATGTGGTTGTGCTCCTTTCGTGGTCGGTTAAATATTCATCATCAGCGCGGGGCTGGCACGCCGTCGCTCCATGCCTCGGGTTGGTCGCGGAACCCAACCGCCTTCACCATGCAGCGGATGATTTTGCCGGCGTCAGCGGGCGCAAGCGGGTGCTCGGCGCTGGCGTTGTAGGTCAGCGGGTAGCCGTCAGCGAACCAATAATAGCGCAGGTCGCTGACCCCGGCGACATTCGCCTCGCACCGTGCCACGCCGCCGCTGACAGTGAGCGCCGGGCGGACGGTGAACGGCGCGGAGACGCGCGCGAGGTCCTCGCTCTTTTGCAATACTTCCACAAAATCAACGATGAAATCCTGCCGCTGGCCGACTGGCGGCGCGCCCGTCTTGCTCAACGCGTAGTCAAGCTGCAAATCCTGCGGTTCCAGATAAGTCGGCGCGGTGTGACAACGCCACAGTTCATACCACGTCTCGCCGTCGGCGCCCTCGACGCTGACATTGACGTAAGTCCAGTCGCGGTCAACGATGAACTCCCACGTGTGAAATTCGCCGTCCCACACGTAAATGCCGCCGGGGATGCGGGTTTTTTCCTCGGTCATGGACGCGCCGAAAATTTTCGCCCGCTGATAACTTTCGTTCTGCTTGACGTGGATGTTCTTGACATGCGGGTAGTGGAAATGCGTGGACATGCCGTTCATCCAGCGCGGACCTTTGCCGTCAAATTCCCACCAGTCGTTCTCGATGCGGTTGGAGGTGCGCCAGAACAGTAATTCGGTGCCGTAGGACCAAAAGGCGGGGAACAGTCCGGCGGGCACCGCTTTTTCCTCGATTTTCGGAAATTTGCAGCGGATGCGAAACACCTTCGGCCCCGCCCAGACGTAGCCCTGCCCCATGTCGTTGACGCTGTAAATGGCGCTGCCGCGGAAACGCTTACCCTGCGGCGCCAGCGCGAGGATTTGCCATTGGTTGACGGCGTCATACGGATAGGCGTCAATCGCGTTGCCAGGCTCAATGAGGCTGGCCGAGCCACCGACCGCAACATTGAAACCGAACGCCTGCCACAAGTCTCCCTCCCCGCTGGTGCTGGGCGTGAGGCGCGAGGTGCGGAAATCGTCGTAAAACACGCGCTCGAAACCTTGCGGCAGCACGCGCGGGCCACCGCTGTGGGCGCGCGTCACTTCCTTCGGGTTGCTGGCCAGCCATTCCGTCCATTTCGCGTCATCGTGAAAATAACGGCGCGGAAAATCCTCCGCGTCCACCACCGGCCGCGCCTCGCGCCAAGGATGACCGGCGGGCAGCCGGGCGGCGACACTCAGCCGGTGCGCACCCCAGCCGGAAAGTTTTTTCACCATCGCCTCGGATAATTCCGACTGGCCGAGAAACAGCGCGTCAAGCACCCACGCGGAGCCGGTTTTGCGCGAGTCGCCAATGAACGAGGCGCAATCGGCGGGCACCGGCTTGTCGCCGACCATGACGCTGGAGTAGCGCGGCAGCTGCTCACGGTCAGCGGCCATTGCCACGCCGTTGAGCGCGGCGAACATCCGCCCCTGCCGCATACCGGCCACCAGCACGTTCCACGTTTTGCCATCGGCGACCACCGCCTTGGAAGACAAGACGCGGCGGTCCAGGCCCTGCTTGCCGCGACCGGTATATTGGACACTGACGGTGCCGCCCGCCTTGTCGAACCAGACTTTCGGTGAGGAGCGTCCGGGACCGTCGCCCTTGAACGGATGGTTGATGTCGAGCAAAACCGTCTCGCCGCCGCTGCCGGTGACACCGTCAATCTTGAAAGTCATTACCAGCCAGCGATAACTCCAGCGCGCGTCACGGTGTCCGTCCATCTGGATGAACTGCCCGCTGTCGGCGGCGAACTCGATGCCGCCATCAGCGGCCTTGCGCGGTTGCAGCGCCGTGTCCGGCTGCGCCCCGGCGATGGGAAAATTTCCGCGCGCGGGCAACACCGCGACGCCGCCAGCGGCAACGTCCTCCCGCGTGTAAGCGGTCATAATCCATTCGGGAAAAACGTCCACCGCCCACGGCACCGCCGCGGGCTGTGCCAGAAAATCCGCGCCAATCACCTGCTGGAGCGGGTGTCGGCCGGCGATCATTTCCTCGAGCGTGACCGTCCCGTCACCGTCGGCGTCGAACACCCCCTCGGCCTTGGCGGAGGGGTATTGCGCCTGAAGAAAATCGAGCAGCGCCTTGCGCTCGGCGGCTTCATAGAGACCGTTGCCGTCAGGGTCAAGAGACGGGACATTCTGGGCATGGACGCTAATGATGAACGCCGCGCCAAGCATCATCGTCAGCGCCGATTGAAAAATATGGACAAATGAAGGTTTCATAGAAAAAGCATTGTGCACGTGCCCCATAAATTAGGCAATATTTTTTCGGTCTCATTCCAGATTTTAAGCATGACGGACAGGGTTAGCGTTTCTTCACCGTGGCAGTGCCGCCGGTTTCCCGCGTCAGTTGGCGAGCGAATTTCATGCCCTCGTTGGCCGTGAGGCCGGTAAAGTTGTTGATATAGACGCGGATATTGCGCGCCTTGATTTCCTCCAGCAGCTTTTGCGCCGGCGCGGAATCAATGGCGTCCATAAAATCCGAGAACCAATAGACCGTGTCCACCCCGCGCTTGAATAGCTCCGCGAACGCGAAGTGGGTCATGTGGATGTCCGAGATGCTCTTCGTGCTTCCATTGCAATTCACGTAATACACGTCCTTGCGCGCTAACAGGGCCTCAAACATTTTCTCCGCGCCGTCCTTGCGCTGGATGGAACGGTCCACATAAAATTGCATCCGCTGGGCCAGCCGTCCCTTGGTGAATTTTTCGACGCTGACCTTGATGTTCGTGCCGGCGGGGTCCTTGATGCCACAGCCATGCGTCAACACGATGACCGCGTCCTTGAACGAACGCTCGATGTCCGCATACACTTTGCCGAGAAACGGGCGCGCGGAACCGGAATAATCAATGATGACGCCGAGCTTGCCGGCCTCGACCTGGGTGCCGAAGATTTGGCCGACGGCAATCTTTTTCACCGCGTCGGCGCTCCTGGCTTCACCGGTACCGGGGGCGGGCATGGTGTTGACCGCCGCGCCAGGGACATACACGCCCACCGACGGCGGCAAACTGAAGTTGCCCGGTCCGGCGGCGGTGATAACCTCCGTCGGCATCCCGGTCTGCACGACGGTGGAATCCGTGACCTCGGTCGAATCATGATTGGGCAAGGCGGGGATTTCATCCTCTGGCATTTCCGGCGGCGCTTCCACTGGCGTCTGGGTTTCATATCCCCCGTCCGCGGCAACGGGCACGAGCTTCGGCGTCACCGATTGAATCAATACCCAACCGCTGACCATGAAAAACAAGGTCGCGTGCAACAAAAAGGAAATCCCGAACGTGCCGAGCGACAACTTACGCGTCATCTTGATTGCCATGTTGCCAGCATAGGCAATCCAGCGATAGAAAACAAGATTTATGTGCACGTGCATAAATTTTGGATATTGATAAATTCATGCTGAAGCGTAACCTGCCCTCCGTTTACTCTTATGAACCCTTCATCCTTGTTATATCCCACCGTTTTGGAACACGCCGCCGCGTTCCTGCAAAAATCCCCGTGGGAAGTTTCCCGCGATGCCGGGTTGCTGCGCGAGGCGCACACTCGCGCGCATGACGCCTACGGTCACTCGCCGGTGACGTGCGGAATTGATGTTTACCACACCGACAACTTAACTACGGAGTCTTCTCACAATGACTGACTCAATGGTTGGGGGCACATCAAATCTTCGGCGGTGGTTGACAGGCGATGGGGCAACGGTACAATCGCCCTGTGCCAGACCGTCCAAACATCTTGCTCATCCAAGCCGACCAATGGCGAGGCGACTGCTTGTCCGCCGACGGCCATCCGGTCGTGTACACGCCGTTTCTGGACCGGCTGGCCGCCGACGGGGCACGGTTCACCCGCGCGTATTCGGCGACGCCGGTGTGCATCCCGGCCCGCGTGGCGTTGCACACGGGGCTGGCGCCGCAGTCGCACGGGCGCGTCGCCTACCGGGACGGGGTGCCGTGGGAGTATCCGCTGACGCTGGCGGGTGAATTTGCCCGCCATGGGTACCAGACCCGCGCCATCGGCAAGTTGCACACGTTCCCGGAGCGGCAGCGGTTGGGTTTTGAGCAAGTGGAATTGCACGACGGCTATTTGCACGCCTCGCGCGACCGCCGGGCCGGGGATTTGGCGGCCAACGACGACTATCTGGCGTGGCTGCGGCGCGAGACCGGGCGCGCGGACGCGGATTTTTGCGCGCACGGGTTGAATTGCAATGCCGTCGCCGCCCGCCCGTGGGACCAGGACGAACGCCTGCACCCGACCAATTGGGCGGTGACGCGCGCGCTGGCGTTCCTCGCGGAGCGTGACCATCGGCGCCCGTTTTTCCTGTACGTCTCGTTCCGCTGTCCGCACCCGCCTTATGACCCGCCGGCGTGGGCGTTCGACCAATATCTGCGGATGGATTTGCCGGTGCCGCCGGTGGGGGACTGGGCGGAGGATTTCGCGGAGTTCGACCAATCGTGGCACCCAGAGGCGTTCCGCGCACGCTACCGCCCCGACGTGGCGCTCCGGGCGCGGGCTGGTTATTACGGGCACCTGACGCACCTTGACCAACAAATCAACCGCTTGCTGGAAACACTGGCGGAGTGGCGGCTGGACGGGGCGACGGCGGTGTGTTTCACCAGCGACCACGGCGAGATGCTGGGCGACCACCATTTATATCGCAAGGGCCTCGGGTACGAGGGTTCCGCGCGGGTGCCGCTGTTGCTGCGCGCACCGGGGGTGCCGCCGCTGACGGTCAGCGACGCAGTGGCGGAGCAGCGCGACATCATGCCGACGCTGCTGGCGTGCGCCGGTCTGCCGGTGCCCGCCGGGTTGGACGGCCACAGTTTGCTGGCCCAGGCGCGTGGCGCGGCGGGCGGAGTGCGCGAGCAATTGCACGGCGAGTTGACAATGCTGGGGCAGTCGTGCCAATGGCTGACGGACGGGCGGGAGAAATATTTATGGTTCAGCCGCGCCGGACGGGAGCAGTTGTTTGACCTGCGCACCGACCCGCACGAGTGCCGGGATTTGGCGCGGGTGCCGGCGTCGACGGCACGGCTGGCATGGTGGCGCACGCGGCTGGCGGAGGAGTTGGCGGGCCGGGCGGAAGGTTTTGCGCAGGACGGACGCCTGCACCCCGGGTGCCCGCCGCGGGAGCAAATTTCACTGCCATGTTCCAATTAAATCCCAAATTCAAAATTTCAAACTAAATACCGCTGCTATGCAAAACACTGCAGCCCCGCCGAGGCTGAAATTACTTTGGTTCAAGCCTAGATTAGATGGTATCAAAAGCCATTTGAGCTAGGCTTGAAGCATGAAGAACCGGTATCTGAAAGGGACGCACCTTGGGGCGCGGAAATTCCGACAATTGCTGCGG
>JAISCS010000007.1 GCA_031265365.1 Verrucomicrobiales bacterium | reverse complement strand
GGGCCGGGGGTGGGGCCGATTTGCGTCGCGGAACATTTGCGCGCGTTTTTGCCGGGCCGTCCCGCTGACGGTGAACGCAGTGTCAGCGGGGCGCGTTACGGCAGCGCGGGGGTGTTGTGTATTCCGTGGATGTATCTGGCGATGATGGGCGGCGGCGGGTTGGCGCGGGCGAGCGCGCTGGCGATTTTGAACGCCAACTACCTTGCCAAACGGCTGGCGGGTCATTATCCGGTGTTGTTCAAGGGCGACGGTTATGTGGCGCACGAGTGTATTTTGGATTTGCGCCCGCTGAAGGTGACGAGCGGGGTGGAGGCGGAGGATGTGGCGAAGCGGCTGATTGATTACGGTTTTCACGCGCCGACGATGTCGTGGCCGATTCCCGGCACGCTGATGGTGGAGCCGACGGGGTGTTTCAGCGTTGTCGCCCGCGTTTGGGGTTCTATTCCGTGGTAAATCAACGGCGTTGGTAGCGCCGCCAGTTTCAGCCGCATGGGAAATGAGTATGCCCGCAGCCCCCGGATATTTTTCTTCCCAGCGGGGAATTTTTGCCTATCGTTTTCCCGATGCGATTACTTTGTCTTAAAGAAAACGAAATCGGCGAGACGCGGGTAGCGTTGATTCCCGCCGAGGTGAAGAAATTAATCCAACTGGGACTTGCGGTGTCGGTCGAGTCGGGTGCGGGCGCGGCGGCGGGTTTGGCGGACGCGGTTTACGCGGCGGCGGGCGCGAGCGTCGGCGGGGACCGCGCGGGGTTGTTGCGGGAGGCGGAGGTGGTGTTGAAGGTCAGGCCGCTGATGGTCGGTGAGATTGGCGTGTTGAAAAAGGGGGTGCTGTCGGTCAGCTTCCTCGACCCGTTCCGGCAGCAGGAGCTGACGCGGGCGTTCGCGGCAAGCGGGGCGCTGGCGGTGAGCTTGGAGATGATTCCGCGCTCGACGCTGGCGCAGAAGATGGACGCGCTGAGTTCGCAGGCGAGCCTCGCGGGTTACGCGGCGGTGATTTTGGCGGCGGCGAAACTCGACCGTATTTTCCCGATGATGATGACGCCGGCGGGGACGCTGACGGCGGCGAAGGTGCTTATCGTCGGCGTCGGGGTGGCGGGGTTGCAGGCGATTGCGACGGCGCGGCGGCTGGGGGCGCGGGTGACGGCGTTTGACACGCGGCCGGTGGTGGAGGAGCAGGTGAAGTCGCTGGGGGCGAAGTTTTTGAAGATTGACCTCGGCGAGACGGGGCAGACGGCGCAGGGATACGCGAAGGAGTTGTCGCCGGAGCAGATTGAGTTGCAGAAGAAGGGGATGGCGCGGGCGTGCGCGGATAGTGACGTGGTGATTACGACGGCGCAGGTGTTCGGGCGGCCGGCGCCGCGCATCATCAACAAGGAGATGCTGGCGGGGATGCGCGCGGGGAGTTTGGTGTTGGATTTGGCGGTGGCGACGGGCGGGAATGTGGAGGGGTCGTCCGCTGACGGTGAGGTGGTGACAGACGGCGGGGCGCGGGTGCTTGGGTGCCCGAATTTGCCGGCGACGGTGCCGTTTCACGCGAGCCAGATGTTGTCGAGTAATTTGCTGGCGTTTATCACGCACTTTTGGGACAAGGAGGCGGGGCGGTTGCGGACGGACGCGGAGGATGAGATTTTGCGCGGGTGTTTGCTGACCAAGGACGGGGCGATTGTGCATCCGGCGTTGAGGCAAAGTTAGAAGGTTGATATTGTTTATGAAAAAAAAACTGATGTTGATGGTTCTGCCGATGGTGGCGGCGACGGCGCTGCGGGCGGCGGAGTTGAATGTCGCGGACCTCGCCGCCGGGGATGCGCACGCGGGGGAGTCGGCGGATTACATGAGCTTGTTGTTCGTGTTTTTGTTGTCCACGTTCATCGGGCTGATGGTGATTAACCAGGTGTCACGGCTGCTGCACACGCCGCTGATGTCGCTGACTAACGCGATTTCAGCCATCGCGGTCGTCGGCGCGATTCTGGTCGGCGGGCGCTCGTATGTCGCCGACGGTGAGCTGACGTGGATTAACCTGCTGGGGTTGGTGGCCATCGTGGCGTCGGTGACGAACATCGTCAGCGGCTTCCTCATCACCGACCGGATGTTGAAAATGTTCAAGCAACGGGGGAGCAAATGACGCTGGCGATTCAACTCACTTACTTGGTGGCGACGGCGCTGTTTATTTTCTCGCTGAAGTGGATGAGCGACCCGAAGACCGCGCGGCGCGGCGTGCTGGCGGGGGTGCTGGGCATGGCGCTGGCCATCGCGGGGACGTTGATTGACCCAAGCGTGATTGCCGGCAATTACAAGTGGATTGCGCTGGCGGTGATTCTCGGCACGGTGATTGGCATCCCGCTGTCGCTGGTGCCGCTGACGGCGGTGCCGCAGCGGACGGCGTTGTCGCACGCGTTCGGCGGGTTCGCGGCGGGCTTGGTCGGGACGGCGAAGTTTTATTACTTCGTGCGCGGCGGGCAGGAGGTGCCGCTGTTCGTCATCGTGGCGTTGTGCGCGGAGGTGTTGCTGGGGTATTTGACGTTCACGGGGAGCCTGATGGCGGCGGGGAAGTTGCAGGAGTGGCTGCCGTCGCGCCCGATTATTTACAAGAACCAGAATTTGATTAACTTCACGCTGTTGGTGGCGGCGGTGGTGTGCTGCGGGTTGTTGATTTACGACGCGCCGCGGTTCGCGTATTTGTTCCCCGTGGTGATTGTGCTGGCGCTGCTGTTCGGCGTGCTGTTGATTATCCCGATTGGCGGGGCGGATATGCCGACGGTCATCGCGCTGCTGAACTCCTACGCGGGGTTGTCGGCGGTGGCGATGGGTTTTGTGTTGAACAACAAGCTGCTCATCACGGCGGGGGCGCTGGACGGCTCGTCGGGTTTGATTCTGTCCATCATCATGTGCAAGGCGATGAACCGCAGCTTTGCCAACGTGCTGTTCGGCGCGTTCGGGCAGGTGCAGGCCGCCGGCGGTGAGGTCGAGAAGCGCGCGGTGAAGAGCGCGACGCCGCGGGACGCGGCGGAGTTGATGGAGCACGCGGGGCTGGTGGTCATCGTGCCGGGCTACGGCATGGCGGTGGCGCAGGCGCAGCATCGGGTGCGCGAGATTTACGACCAGTTGACCAAGCGCGGCGTGAGTGTGAAGTTCGCCATCCATCCGGTCGCGGGGCGGATGCCGGGGCACATGAATGTGTTGCTGGCGGAGGCGGATATTCCTTACGAGGATTTGGTGGAGATGGACGAAATCAACCCCGATATGCCGCAGGCGGACGTGTGTTTGGTGATTGGCGCGAATGATGTGGTGAACCCCGCCGCGTTGCACAACGAGAAGAGTCCGATTTACGGGATGCCGATTATCAACGCGCACAAGGCGAAGGCCATCCTCGCCATCAAGCGCAGCATGAACCCCGGGTTTGCCGGCATTGAGAATGAACTTTACTACGACGACAAGACGCTGATGGTCTTCGGCGACGCGAAGGCCGTGACCGGCGAGATTGCGAAATGCCTCGCCGGCGAGGAAGGCGGGCGATGAAGAAATATTATGTTATCGCACTGGGCTTGGGCGGACTGGCTTGCTCACTGTCAGCGGCGGATGAGACCGCGCCGGCGACCAAGCGTTTGCCGGAAATCACCGTCACCGCCACGCCGATTATTCAAGGCAATCTGGTGGACGCCTATGGCAGCGGCGCCAGTGTGGTCGGTCAGCGGCAGTTGGCCGACCTTAACGCGCAAGACCTCGGCACGGCGCTCCGCAGCACGCCGGGGGTGAACATCAGCCGGTACAATCCCATCGGCTCCTACGGCGGCGCGGGCGGCGGGGCGGTGTTCATTCGCGGGCTGGGCGCCAGCCGGCCGGGCAGTGAGTTGCTGACGATGTTCGACGGCGCGCCGCGCTACAACGGCGTGTTCAGCCACTCGATGCTCGACACGCTGTCGCTCGACCCCGTGGCGGCCATCACGGTTTACAAAAGCGCCCAGCCGCAGTATTTCGGCGACGCTTTCGCGGCCATTGACCTCGCGCCGAAACGCGCCGAGGCTGACTATCAGGCGCAAGTCACCGGCGCCTACGGCACGATGAACACCGGCGTGGAGACGGTCAGCGGCGGCGGGAAAATCGGCAAGTTTGATTATTACGCCGGCCAGAGCTACCGCAGTTCCGACGGTCAGCGGAACAACGCCGGCGGCACCATCCGCGATTATTTTTTCCGCCTCGGCTGGCAGTTGAACGATAACTGGTACCTGTCTTATTTCGGTGATTTCACGGACAATCTCGCCGAGGACCCCGGCGTGGAGGGCCAGCCCTGGCACATGGGCAATTACCATACCCGCGACGTGATGAGCGTGTGGACGCTGGCGAATCAATACGACATCGCCGAGGGCTACATCAAACCGTACTGGAACAGCGGCGACGCCAAGTGGTTCGACCAAGGGATGCGCCACTCCGGCCGGCCGGTCGCGCCCACGGACACCGACCGCACGTTGATTGACTGGGATTTGTATGGCGTCCGCGCGCGGGAGACGTTCACCCTGTGGGAGGGCGGGGAAGTGCTGGCCGGCGTGGACTACGACCTCATCAGCGGCAAGGTCACCGGCGAGGCTTACGCGCCGGCGGCCAACGCCTATTTCACGCGCCACGATTTTGCCATCGCCTCGCCGTACCTCGCCGCCAATCACCTGTTCGGCCGCCGGGATGGTTATTACCTCCAGCCGTCGGGCGGGCTGCGCGGTTACGCGCATAGCGTCTTTAACCCTGAACTGTCGCCCTTCGGCGGCGTGGTGTTCGGATACAAGGACACGGAATTGCACGCCAACTACGCGCGCGGGGTGAATTATCCGGGGCTGAACGTCGCCGCGCTGTCCACCGCGCTCATCCCGCCGCTGGCCAACAACCCCGCGGTCCGCGACGCCTGGCGCCAGCTCGACGCGGAGACGCTGAATCATTACGAGTTCGGCGTCAGCCACCGGTTCAACCCGCGCCTCAAGGCCGACGCGACGGTGTTTCTTGACGAGGGGAATCACCGTTACATCCTCATCAGCCCCGCCTTCGGCCCGCCGACCGGGTTTCAAAACATCGGCGCGTATCACAATCACGGCGTCGAAGGCAGCGTCACCTGGTCGCCGACGAACGACCTCGCCGTCTTCGCCGGCCTGACGTGGCTGCACACCTCCGTCACCGGCATGCCCTACGCGCCGGAGTGGACCGCCAGCGCGGGCTTCAACTGGCGCTTCCTCAAAAACTTCCGGCTGAGCATGGACGTGTTGGTGCAAGACCGGATGTTTGTCAACCCCGACAACGCCTACGCCCGCGCCAGCGCCGACCCCGCCAACAACCCGCGTGTCCCGTCCTTCGTCACCGTCAACGCCAAGCTCAGCTACCTGTTCAAGGCGGAAAAAGTCCGACTCAAGGAGAGCGAGATTTTTCTCGCGCTCGACAACCTGACCGACAGCGATTATTACTACCGTCCCGGCTACCCCATGCCCGGCATCAACGGCATGTTGGGCGTGGTGTTGAATTTTTAGATTTACTTGGGGGCCGTGCTTGGGCATTATTTCAATTCCGACGCGCTCGTGGCGAAATGGCAGACGCGCTAGCTTGAGGTGCTAGTGGGTAACCCCGTGGAGGTTCGAATCCTCTCGAGCGCATTTTTTCTTTTAGAGTGACATGCACCTACTTTCCTCCAAACGCTGAACTACCCCGGCGGCCCGCGCCGCCACCCCTTCACGGAAGGGGAATTTGCTGGCACCGAGGCATGGTCCTCAACTCCGCGCCGCGCGGAACTGGCGCGGGGTTTGGCCCTTGGCTTGCTGGAAGACGTGGGTGAAGTAACTCTGGTCGCAGAACCCGCATTCCCCCGCGATGTCCACCAGCGGGCGCTCGGTGTCTTGCAGGAGTTTGGCCGCCAGTTCCACGCGGCATTGGCGCAGTAGTTCGCTGAACGAACGCCCGGTGCGCTCGCGGATGAGGCGCGAGAA
>JAISCS010000019.1 GCA_031265365.1 Verrucomicrobiales bacterium | reverse complement strand
TCGGCAATTCGGCAATTCGGCAATTCGGCAATTCGGCAATTCGGCAATTCGGCAATTCGGCAATTCGGCAATTCGGCAATTCGCTTAACCGCTCGCTGACGCTCGCGTTCCTGCTGGCTCTGCCACTGTCAGCGGCGCTGACAGTGACCGCACACGCGCAGTGGAAAGATGACGCCGCCAATTATGACATCGCTGACGGGGCCAATTATGTCACCGGCACCGCCGATTTCTGGTTCTTCAACACCACCGGCACTTCTTATGACCTCGGCGCGTGGGTGTTTTCCAGCATGAATCAAGCCACGAATGTTTCCACCACCACCGGCAACTGGCCGGACCTCGCCAATAAACTCGGCTACCGCGTGGCTGGCGCGAATCTTTACGACAATACTTACATCTCCTCCATCAACGCCAGCGGGTCAACCATCCAGCTTGACCGCAAAACCACCGGCGCCAGCAGCGGCGATTACACGCTGACCACGACCGGCCCCGCCGTCAGCGTTACCAGCGGCACCTACGCCGCCGGTTCCACGACCCTGTACACCGGCACTTACGACGCGCGGCAACTGACGCTCGGCACCCTCGTCACCGGCGCGGGCATCGCCGAGGGCACCTACATCCGCTCGGTGAACAGTTCCGGCCAGGTCACGCTCAGCCAGGCCACCACCGGCGTCGGCAGCGGCTTCACCCTCACCGGCCCGGGCGCTTACACCAACACGCTCAATAACATCACCTACAGCGGCACCGTCAGCGTCCCGAAGGATTTTGTGTATGTCAACACGCACGAGGGCACCGTCAATCTCAAAAACGCCGTCGCCAACAGCAAGCTGGTCTTCACCGACCCGCAGGCGAACTTCATCGTCGCCATCGGGCAAATTTCCGACCCGTGGTTCACAGTCACCGGCGCGCTGCAATTTCTGGGCGACGCAACTTTTTCCACCAATTACGGCCTCAATCCGCTGTTCAGCGGCAACATCAGCGGCGAGTCGCGTTACATCAACGGCAGAACCAACATCAACCTCAGCGCGGCGGTGGACGTCGCCGGCGATTTCAACAAAACCGGCCCGGACAATTTGTACCTGAACGGCGGCGCGGACAACGTGCTCACGCTGCACGGCGGTGCGCTGAACGTGCTCGACGGAAATTTTTACGCGCGCATTGAAAACCAGACGCTGACCTCGCCGCGCGTCGTCGGCGCGGGCGCCATCAACGTCGCCACCACTTGGAACCGCATCGTGGGGTTGTCCATGTTCGCCCTGCACACCGGCTACAACGCCACCTCCGGCGCGGACTATAACGTGATTGACGACGCGCCCATCAATTTGTTCACCGGCAACTTGCAAGTGTTCGGCAGCGGCACCAACACCATCAACCACCAGACCGTCGGCGCGGTCAATTTGCGGAGCGGCCGCAATGTCATCGGCTGGACCGGCAACACGGGCAACCTTGAGGGCTTCCGCCTCGTCGCGGACTCGCTCAACTCGTTCAACGGCGCGACCGTGGTGTTCAGCGCGCTCAACGACAGCTTCAGCGCCGGCCAGGCCACCGGACGGTTCATTATCAAGGACGGCGGTGACACGAACCTTGGACTGGTCGGCACCGTGGACAGCGGCACCGCCGGCGCGAACGTGACGAATTTGAAAATCGTGCCGTGGGCGGTCGGCAACAGCGTCGACTTGGTGACTTACGCCAGCGGCGGCGACAAAGGCTTCCGCCGGCTCGCCGCCGGTGAATACCACGCCACTTTCACTGACGCCGCCGCCGATGACAACGTGCTGGTTTCAGTCGCCGAAACCATTGCCGCCGGCACGGCGCAAACCATCAACGCGCTGAAAATCACGACCGCCAACGATGTCTCCATCACCGTCAACGGCAACCTGAACGTGGCCAGCGGCGTGATTTTGAACGGCGTGAACAGTCAATCCAATTTCATTGGCAGCGGCACCGTTTCCACCGGCAACCGCGCGCTCATTGTCCACGGGCAAGGTATAGTGGATTTCCGCGCCGGCCTCACCATTCACAACACCGTCAACGGCTCCGACATCGGCCTGATTGCCGCGACGAATGTGTATCTGCGTAACAACAACAGCACGCACCTGCACGGCACCGTGTTGATTGAGGGCGGCTCATACATCACACTCATGCACGATCAGGCGCTGACCGAGCAAAACAACGTGCGCGTGGACATGGCGTCCAACCTGTGGGTGTACACCAACAACGCGCGCGTCGGCAACCTCGCCGGCACCGGACGTGTTTACTTCCAATCCGACAGCCAAAAACTCACCCTTGGCGCGCCCACCGGCAGCGAAATCGCCGGAACCCTCACGGTAAAGAGCGGCTATTTCATCGCGCCCGGTGACGTGGACGGTCCGCTGCAAGCGAGCGCGTTGTGGATTGGCAAAAACATCAGCGGCGTGGAGTTCCAAGCCGGCTCGATTTTCAACGTGGATATTGCCGGCAACTCCGTCAGCGACCAACTGGCCGTTTACACGACCGACACCGGCGATAAAAACATCTCCTCGCCCGAGCTGACCTTTGCCAACAACTCCATCATCCGGCTGAATTTCCTCGACGGTTACACGCCCGCCGAGGGTGACACGTGGCTGCTCAGCGCCGGCTTTTCCGGCATGACGCTCGGTAATGTGGTGTTAGAGGTGCAGGACGCGCTTGGCGCGGCGCTGATGGTGGACGACGGCGATTGGACGCTGGACATTTTCGACAACAATCTGCGCCTCATCTCCAACATCCCCGAACCCGGCACGTGGGCGCTGTTGCTGACGGGCGCGGCCTTGCTCGTCCTCTTGCGCCGCCGCCGCTCAACGTAACAAATATCCATGTTCGCGCAAAGCCGCCAAGACGCGAAGTTTTTTTGTTAAATATATTCTTTGCGGCTTGGCGTCTTTGCGCGAGTTTCCCAATAAAAAAACTCCGCGGCTCCGCGCGAACCCTTTAATATTCAGTGGTAATTTTTTACAAATCGCGGCGCAACCGCTTGACTTGAAAAGCAAAGCTGATAACCTCTACCGTTCTCGTTAAAAATTGAAGAAAGATTATTATGCAACCTACATACAGACCCTCGACCCGTCGCCGGAAACGCAAGCTCGGTTTCCTGTCTCGCACCCGTACCAAAAGCGGCCGCGCCACGCTGAGCCGCCGGCGCGCCAAGGGACGCAAACGCTTGCTGCCGAAGAAGACGGAACGCAAGTTCACGCGCCACAAGCAGCAGCACGCGGTGCCGAAGGTGAAGGCGCAAAAGCAAGTCGCGCGCAAGACCAGGGTCGCCGCGAGGAAATAACCCGCCATGCCGGATTTCTCGCTGCCGCGCGCCAGGGTGCTCCGCCACCGTAATGATTTTGACGCGGTGCGGCGCGACGGGCGGCGGGTCGCCAGCCGGCATTTGGCGCTGAATTTCCTGCGCGTCGCCGGCGGTGAGCGGCGGGCGGGGTTCATCGTGCCGAAGGTTTGCGGTGACGCGGTGCGGCGCAACCAAATCAAGCGCCGGTTGCGCGAGATTTACCGTCACTGTCAGCATGGCTTGGCGGCGGATTTGTGGTCGGTGTGGATTGCGCGCAAGGGCGCCGCTGATGCCGGTTTCGCGCGGTTGCGGGAGGAAGTGCTGGCGTTGTACGAAAAGGCAAAGGTTTGTTTATGAAAGCTGAACCACGAATGAACACGAATGGACACGAATCGTTATCGCGTCGGGAAAAATTCGTGTTTATTCGTGTTCATGCGTGGTTGATTGTGCTGGTGCGCTTCTATCAGGTGGTTTTGGCGCCGCTACGGCCTCTGGTCGGCGGCACGGTGGGTTGCTGCCGGTATTCACCGAGTTGCTCGGAGTACGCGGTTGAGGCGTTGCGGCGGCACGGCGCGTGGCACGGGACGCGATTGGCGGCGCGGCGGATTTTGCGCTGCCACCCGTGGGGGAACTTCGGTCACGACCCGGTGCCGCTGACCGTCAACCGGAAATTTTAGTCATGGATAAAACAGCAATCATCGTTATCAGCTTGTGCGTCGTCTTGTTCGGCTTGAACTGGCATTACGCGCAGAAAAAACAGACGGCGCGGCAGGCGGAGCTTGAGCGTCAGCGCGTCGAGCAAGTCGCGCAACCGCCGCCCGCCGCCGCCCAGCCGCTCCCGCCCGCGCGGCCTGCCGATGAACAGCTTTCCGCCGCGCCCGAACTGGTGACGCCTGAGGGCGACCTCGCGCCGGAGCAGGAGTGCGCGCTGGAGAATGATTACTTCCGCGTCAGGCTCACCACGCACGGCGGCGGCGTCAAGCGCGTCGAGTTGAAGAAACACCACGCTGGCATTGACCAGCCCGTCATCCTCAACAACGGCGCGCGCTTGCCCGTGTTCAACATCAGCGGCTGGATGGCGGGCGCGAATCTCATCGGCTGGCAAATCGCCGCCAGTGACGCCGGCAGCGTGACCTTCACCCGCGAGTTGCAGCCCAACCTCACCGTCACCCGCCGCTTCACCGTCAGCGGCGACTACCAACTCACGCTCGACCAAATCATCACCAACAGCAGCGCCGACCCCAAGGACCTCAAGGTGTTGCCCCCGTACCGCCTCGCCCTCGGCGCTGTCACCGCGCTGCATCCCGAAAACGGCGCGGCGGAGGAGCGCTACGTCACGCTCTCGTGGTACACGGTCGGCGACAGCTACGGCTCCGGCCAGCTCGGTTCGTTCAGCGACACCGCGCCGCTGGGTTTTAAGCTCTGGTCGGGCAAGAAGGTCATTGACAGCGGCGGCGACGCCATCCGTTGGGCGGCGGTGAAGTCGCAGTTTTTCGCCATGATGGTGAATTGCCTCGGCTTTGACGCGCAGCGGGCCGAGGGCACGCGCCAGTATTTCCCCGACCTCCAGTCCAACCCGAACGCCGCCGTCCCCGCCGGCATCGTCGGCGACCTGACCGTCAGCGGCGTCACCGTCAACCCCGGCACCAGCGTCGCGCAACAATTTTCCTTCTACGCCGGCCCGAAGGAAAACTCGCGCTTGCAGGCGCTGCCTGACAATCAGGCGAAAATCATGGAGTTCGGCTGGTTCGGCATCATCAGCCGCGCGCTGCTGTGGTTGATGAACGCCATCCACGACGTCATTCCCAACTACGGCGTGGCCATCATCTGCGTCACCATCATCCTGCGCGCGGTCTTGTGGTGGCCGCAGTCCTCCGCCAACCGCAGCATGAAACGGATGCAAGCCGTCGCGCCGCTGATGAAGGAAACGCAGGCAAAGTTTAAGGACAAGCCGGAGAAGTTGAACCAGGAGATGATGAAAATTTACAAGGACTACGGCGTCAACCCCGTCGGCAGTTGCCTGCCGATGCTCATCCAGTTCCCCATCTTCATCGGCTTCTACTGGATGCTGCAAAGCTCCATTGAGTTGCGGCACGAGCATTTCCTGTGGATTAAAGACCTTTCGCAACCCGACACCGTGTGGCGCCTCGCGTTCGGCCCCGCCTTCTCGCTGCCCATCAACCCCATGCCGCTGCTGATGACGCTGACGATGTATCTCTCCATGCGTATCAGCCCGCAGCCGCAGGGCGTGGACAACCCGATGATGAAGATGATGAAGTTTATGCCGCTGTTCTTCCTGCTCTTTTGTTACAATTTCAGTTCCGCGCTCTCATTGTACTGGACGGCGCAAAATATTCTCTCCATCGTGCAAATGCGCTACAATCTGCGGCAGGTCGCGCCCACGCTGGAGGCGATGAAAGCGCAGGCGGTGGCGCGGCGCAAAGCGCAACACAAACGCTGACGCTGACGAAATTTATGGCCTCGGGATACACGCCAAAGGAAACGCTCGAACGAATGCTGGAGCAACTCGGTTTCACCGCCGAGGTGCGCGAGGAACCGCGCGCCGCCGGTCCCACGCTGCACATCTTCACCGCCGAGTCGGCCCGCCTGATTGGCAAGGGCGGCAAAACGCTGGACGACTTGCAATACCTGCTCAACCACGTCATCAGCAGCGGCAACGACGACATCCAGCGCGTGATTGTTGATGTGGAAAATTACCGTCAGGAACAGCACGCCGCGTTGTTGAAAAAACTCGCTGAAAAAGCCGCGCACATCAAAGCCACCGGCGAGGAAGTGGTGCTGCCGCCAATGAACTCCTTTGACCGCCGTCTCGTGCACCATCATTTTGCCAACGACCCGGACATCGCCAGTGTCAGCGAGCAAACCACCGCGCGCCTGAAACGCATCACCCTCAAGCGCCGCGCCGCTGACAATGTGGGTTAATGGAACAACCAATGTTCTCATCATCAGCGAGTTGCATAACAAACCAAAAATTTTTTCAAAAAATTTGAACAAAGTGGCCGCGATTCAGTCTAAGTGTACAGAAGTTTAATTCATTTGTTCTTCTCCTTTTGGCGGCGGGCTTGTCTAGCCCGCCGTTTTTTTGCCCTGAACCGCCGGCATGACCCGATATATGGTAATTCATCACATTGGCCGACTCCCCCGTCATCCTGAGCGTAGCGCCGTAGGTGCGTAGTCGAAGGAGCGGTTAGGTGAACGTCAGCGGATTAGTCGTTATCAGCCTGTTGGTCTGTGCTGGGCCGGTCCTTCGACTGCGCCCCTTCAGGGCTGCGCTCAGGATGACAGGGGACTCTGCCAATATTATGATGAATTACCATAAAAAAGGCGGAATCTTGCGATTCCGCCTTTTTCAAACACACTGACCGTGACCTTACAACGTTTGCAGGAAACGCACCAGCTGCTCGCGGTTCGGGCTTTGCGCGTGACGCACGTAGAAGCCGCTGTTGGCCACCGCCAGTTGCAGCGAGTGCGCGAGGCTCAGGCCCAGCAAACGGCCAATCAGGAAACCCGCGTTGAAATGGTCGCCCGCGCCGGTGCTGATTTTCGGCTTGGCGGTGTACGGCCCCTCGACCGCCACCTCGCCGTCAGCGTCAGCGCCGCAAGCGTATTGCACGGGATGGACCACCACCGTGTGCAGGCCGAGTTTCTCGCGGATGGCGCCGGCCAGCGCGGCATAACCCTTCTGCGTCGCGGGGAATTTTTTCAACCGCAGTACCTTGGCGACGTGCAGTGACTCGTTCTCGTTCAGGCCGAGGATGACGTCGTGGTACTGCTGGAACTCGCCGATGATTTTCAGCGCGGCGGTCAGGTCGGCGTCAATGCGCTTGGCCGGGTCGCACAGGTCGAAGAACAACAGCTTGCGCTTGTCGCCCTTGCCGGGCTTGAACTCGTTGAGGATTTTCTTCCACAGCGCGGACATATTCGGCAGCATCGTCCAGTTGACCATCGCGATGAAATTGGCCTGCTGCCAGAGCTTGGCGAAATTCTTGTCGCCGAGCCGCTTTTTGATGTTGTCCCAACTCACCTCGTTGACCGTGGCGTGCTGGCCCAGCATCAGCTTGCCGTCGGGGAACTCCAGCGCGGCGGTCAGGCCTGGGTTGGCGATGCCGTGGATTTTGGCGCGCTTGCCGAATTCCTTGAACACCGGATGCTCGTCGGGGTGGCCGACCATGCCGACGTATTCAATCGGCGCGCCGAGGGTGCTAAGGGCGAAGGCCATGATGGGGCCGTTGCCGCCGAGCTTTTCCAGCGCGGGGACAATTTCAAAGTTGGCACTTTTGCCCGCCGCGTCGCCGATTTTCTTGGCGAAATCCTTGAGCGAGCGATAGGTCGTGTATTTGGTGGCGGCCTGTCGTTGTTCCACCACTTCAAGAATGGTGTCAACGAAGCCGTCGAAGCCGACCAAGCCGTTGTATTTGAGAAGTTGAGCGCGGGAGCCGATGAGCCGTTCCGCCGTCTGTCGTGCTAAGCGAGAGTCTGTCATAAGGGGTAAAAGTTAGCAGAGGCTTGGTTTTTGGCAAGATAATATTATCCGCCAATTACGCGCTCCGTGAATTTTTGCCTGGCAATTTTTCAAGCGGGGGCAATAATTTTCGCCGGTATGAAATATTTATCGTTTGGCTTGCTAGCGATTTGGTTGTCAATCATGACGTGGCCGGCTTCCGCGCAGGAAACCGCAGGCGTTGTGGAAAAGACTATTGAGGGGAATTTGTTCAAAAATGGCGACATGAGCAACGGCACGATGGGCTGGCAGGGGGACCGCTCTTTCACTACTGACGGTGACAATCGGGTGCTGGCGGTCAAGGCCAAAAAAATGCGAGGCAATCTTTTTCGCAAAACATCAAGACGGCAAAAATCAAGGACATTACGCTCAAATTTCGGTACAAAACCGCCGACTACAAAGGTCGCGGGCTGGAATTACGCGGACAGCGCAATGGCGTGGGCGCCACGTTCACTACCCGGGATTTGACCGCTGACGGTCAGTGGCACGAGCTAGTGTGGAATTTTCCCCAAGTGAATGACAGCGCCAGCCTGATTTTTATATTTACGGTGAAAGAAGGCGAGGGCACGGTCTTTTTCGACGACATCATCGCCGTGGAGAAAAAATAACCGCCCCGTCAACGGCCCGGCGCGCATTCTTCGCGGAGGCGCTCCAACTCCTCCCAGCAGACATGGGCGGTTTTGATTTCCGTGGCCAATGCCGCTGACTGTGACTTTAGCTCAGGCTATTTTGTCAGCGGGCAAGGTAACGGACTTCGATGCGCGCGCTGGTGGCGGCCTCGGTCAGCGCGTTCTCGCGGTGCCGGACAGTTTGGCCGGGCGTCAATGTGTAAACGTGCCACGCGGCGTCGGTGCCAGCGCTGAGGTAAAGCGCGACACCGGCAGCGTCGCTGAAAATCACGCGCGCCTGCACCGTCAGTGTCTCGTCGTTGGTGGCGTTGCGGAGCGCGACTTGCGTTTCGAGCAAACCGGCGGCGTTGCGCGTCTCGACCAATTGGTCGGCGACCAGCACGCGGCGCAAATCCTTGTCGAGATAGACGACTTGCGCGGCGCCGGCGGCGGGCGCGAGCGCGCCGTCCTTTGAGCCGTAAGGCGGATGCGAGCAGGCGCTGACGGCGACCACGGCGGCAAACACCGCTGACAATGACAGAAGTTTTTTCAGTTGCATGGTTGTTTGGTGTTCAATTCCCGGTGACGGCGGCGGGAGTGGTTTCCTCGCCGGCGCCGGTATGGCGCAGGATTTTCGGTTTTTTGCCGCCGTCGTCCATCAACAACTGGCTTTGCTGGTAACGCAGCGGCACCGTCTGCCCGCGCATTTTGTTCGCGCGATATTGCGTGGCCTCGGTATAGCCTTGCTGGGTGGCGGACGCGGCATTGACGCTGATAAGTGTATTGACGGTGCCGTCATAGTTGTCGCGGTAATACAAAATGCCGGACGTCAGTGCGCGTCCGTCGCTGACGGTGGCGACCGCGCCGCCGGGACCGCCGGCGAGGTGCCCGTCCAGCCGCATGATGTCAGGATTCTTGCCTTTTTTCTCCGTTATCAGCCAGGTGAAATTTTTGCCGCTGACGGTGAATTTCCACGTGATGGTGTCGTAAGAAAACAACGCGCTTTTCATTTCCACGCGCTCGTAAGTGCCGTCGGGAATGCCGAATTTGTTGCGCTGGACGAATTCCGGCACATCGTCCAGCTCGGCGTCGAACGTGTCCACCGGCACCGCCGGCGTCGGCGCGCTGGCGCAGCCTATCATGGTCAGCGCCAGCGCCGCGCACGCGAGCAAATTCAATTCCAGTTTTTTCCCTGACACTTTTTTTATTGTCATTTTAATGTCCATAAATTTTTCCGGCTGATTCAATGGTCAAATTTGGCAAAGCCGATTTTGAAATTCGTGCCGGCGCCGCTGACGGTGTGGAGCGGCACGCTCTTGGTGTAAGTGGTTTTGCCGTCGGGCGTGAGTCCGCTGACGGTGATGTTGTCCGTGCCGGCGGGCGTTTCGAGATGCAGCAAAAAAATCGAGCGCGGCAAATTATGCCACGCGCGCGTGTCCGCCTGCGGCGTGGTCAGGGAGGAAACAATCATGGTGCCGACGGACGCCACCGCCAGCCCGCCGCCCACCGCCAGCGCCGTCGTGCCGCCGTCCACCCGCGCGGCAATCGCGGCGGCGGTGAACGCGGCCGCCGCCAGCCCCACGCCGGCTTTGCCAAGGTCTTCCTTCAGCTCCGCCTTGCTGTTGAGAATGTAATCCACCTGCCGGGTGCCGCGCGTGGTCGCCTGGAAAAACAAATCCTCCGCCGCTGACGTTGACACCCCGTTGGCGTTGACGCTGACGGTGAACGGGCGCTTGACCCGGTATTTCAATTTTTCGTTATATTGCCCGTCGCCGTATTTTTCCGGCCCGCTGCCGGTCTCGACCACCAACAGCGTGTTCGTCGTCGCGGTCGGCGGCGGCACTTGAACGAATTGCGCGAAAGAAAAACCGGCGGCGCGCCGCAACGCCGCATCACTGTCAGCGGCATAACCGTTCAAACGCGAGGCCAGCGCCAGCGCGAGCTCGCCGGCATACCAGTCGCCCGCGAAATCCCTCGCGTCGTCGCCGGTGATGTCCATGATTTCGCAACGCTTGAAACATGCCGCCGCGTTGCCGAAATCGCCGTCGCGCAAATACAGCAAGCCGCGATAAAAATACAGCGCCGACTGCTCGTAATTTTCGCCTTTGAACCACTTGCGGCGTTCCTCGACAAAATCGCTCTTGGCGTCCTCCGCCCGCTTGCCTCCGGCAATCAGGTTTTCCATGCCGGCGATGGCGTCGTCGAGACATTTTTTCGCCAACTCAAAATGTCTGGCGCGGAACGCCGCCAACCCGCCGCGCATGTTGTGCAGCACGGCGTTTTGCGGCCCCTCGCTGTACAGCCGGACAAAATGCGGCCGCAACGGCGCGGGAATGTTTTCCCCCGTCACGCGCTGCTCGGCCGCCGCGAGAACTGGCGATGGCACCTCCTCGCCGGACGCCGAGCGGGTGCCGCCGCTGACCGTGAAAGCGGGGCACAACGCCGCTGCTAGTGCGAGGGTGGGGAGAAGTTTCATAAAAAATTTACCGATAAACCGCCGACACTTTCCCTTCCTTCTTAATCTCATACTGGCTTTCCCAAACCAGCAGGTCCTGGAAATCCACAAGTTTGAACGCGATGAGAAAATATTCGCTCTGCCCCGCTGACGATGCCGCGGACAGGCCCGACAACTCGGCGGTCAAAATGTAGTCATACGTCGCGCCGGCGCGACCGGTCGTCGCGGTGCCGCCGCCCGCCACCTGGCCGGACTGGCGCAACGCCTGCTCGGCGGCGTTGGCGTTCCACGAGGCGTCGCGCGCGAGGAAACGCACCTTGCCCGCCGAGTGCTCCATCAGCGCGCCGCGCAACTTCGTCGTGTAGAGCGTCGTGTCAATCGGCGACGCGCTGCGGTTGGCGACGGGCGTGATGACCACCGTCGGCGGGGTCGCGGCGCGGGCAATCGCCGATACGCTGACAATGGACTGCGCGGCTTTCGCGGCGGCGGCGTTGATGTCCTGCGACTCGACGCCGGTGCCAGCGACGGCGCCCACCGCGTTCGGGTCAACGTAACGGACGCCGGGGTTCTCGGTTGACGCGCAGCCGATAAGCACGACCGCTGACAGTGGCACTAAGTTGGTTAGTTTCATGTTTTTTGGTTTTCTGGTTCTTGCCATTAAAAATCCTGGCTTTCCAAGCCTTCCTGCCTATACGATTTCGCCTCGCCGCCCGCTGACGGTGACTTCGCCGCCGGCAAAACTTTTCCCGCCGCCGCCGCTTTCGCTTCCCTGGAACTTTGCAACGTCCACGCGCGCACGGTGCCGACGATGATTTTGCCGCCGCGCGTGTCCTTCGTTTCCCACTGCCGCAGCGTCTGGATGCCGCTGATGTTGAGGCCGGCGGCGACAGCCCTGATTTTGGTTTCCGACGCCTCGCCCGCGAGTTTGTCGGCGGTGCCGTCGTCAAATTCCCTGGAACTTTCCAGCACGTTCGTCAAATTATAAAAGGCCACCTGCTCGCCGGCGAACTGCCGGAGGTAGCCGTCGGCCAGCGCCTCGGCGCTGGTGCGCGCGTTGCGGACGGCGAGTTTGCTGTCGCTCTGCGCGGGCATCTGGCCGTAGGACAAAATCACGATGTTGCCGCGCTCGTCGGCGGCAAGTTGCACGCCGAACGACGGATACAATTCCGCCGGCGTCAGCGCGCCGACCCACGCGCCGAGCGGCCCCTGGCGCGGCGTCGCCGCCGGTGCCGCGCCGCCGCCACGCAGCGCGTTGGCGAGCAACCGGGTGCTTGGCGAATAATACGCCGCCACCGCGACGTGCCTGTCTTCCTCGTAAATTTTCGAGCAAATCAAGCCGCTGACCGTGGCGCGCGCCGTGCGCTCGACCAACTGGCTGAACAAGTCGCTGTTCAGCAACTCGCCCGCGCGCTTGCCCGCTGACGGTGAGTTCACCGGCACGCCTTCCGCCGCGAGCGCCTTGTCCAGTTTCGCGGCGAGCAACAGGTTCAATTTCGCCGCGATGCTCGCGCCGGTGTTGTTCTCCGCCGCCGCTTCCCACTGCACCTGCCGCGCCGCGCCGGACGTGGTCGAGTATTTTGACAGCACTTCCACGCGGATGTTTTGCGCGTAGTATTTGGCGATTTCCTCCTTCGCGTTCAACATCGCGCGCTGGAAGGCGTTGACCCGCTTGAGTTGAAAATCCCGGTCCGTCGGCGCGGCGTCAATCGGCCCCTCGCCAATCGCGACGTATTTGCCGTCGCTGTTGACACCGGGGTGCCAGCCCTTCGCGGCGAGATATTTTTCGGCGGAGCCTTTCGCCTTGCTGACCACCGCGCCGAGCGCTTCCGGCGAGTTGTCGAGAAAATCCGCGGTGCTCTCGACCCCCGCGCCACCGTCAGCGACGGGGGCCGCCGGCACTGGCGCCGTTTTTGCTTCTTCCGCGTTTCCCGCGACTGCCAGCGCCATCGTCAGCGTCAGCGTCGCGCCTAATTTTTTCAGGCCGGTCGTGTTCATCATAATTTTTCCAAAACTTATTTTTGCGGCCGCGCCGCGATTTTGCCCTGTTTCAAAAGCTCCGCCAAATCGCCCGTTTGCTCCAGCACGCGCGCCTCGCTGAACTTCGGTTTGCTCTCGACGATTTCCACCGTCGCGCATTTTTTCTCGCGCCGGCCCAAGGACTCGCCGGTCACCGGGTCAATCATTTCCGCGCCGAACGTGAACAACTCGTAGCGCGCCCCCGCCCGCACCATCTCGCCGCCTTGATTGAGCACCACTTCGCCGCCGTCGGCGGATATCACCATCAGCGGGTAAATCGCCTCCATGATTTTTTGCGCCAATCCGGCCGCCGCGATGTCGCACAATTCCATGCTGGTGGATTGCCCGGCGCCGGCGAGCAGCAAGCGGAAGTTCAAACTGTCGGCGAATTTGATTTGCGAGGTCGCCACGTCCAGGATTCGCAACCCCAGCGCCGCGCCGCCGGTGAGTTGCGCGACCGTCGCGCCGCCCGCGCCGGGCACCGTCAGCGCCTCGCTGGCCGTCGTGAAATCGCGCAGGGTGCCGCACACGAGATAATCCGCGCCGGCCAGCGCGCCGAGTTTGCACAACTCGTCATCGCTCACCGCCGACGAGGCAATGAGTTGGTGCTCGCGCGAAATTTCGTTCAAATACTCGCGGTCCAGCACCGCGAACTTGCGCGCGGACACGAGGTTCACCGCCAGCGCCTGCGACAGCTCCGAGGTGATGTCCGCCGCCGGAACTTTTTTCCCGCTGACGATGAAGCCGTCCGCCGCCGCGCGAAACGGCACCAGCGCGAGCCGCTTGCGCTGCGTCTGCGGGTCGAGATACCTGGCGATTTTCGCCGACACGCGCGCGGTGACACCGTCAGCGGCGTTTGGATTCACGTCGAGGATTTGATACGACGCCACGCGCCCTTTGGTGCTCTCGCTGACGCGGTGCCGCAATTTTTCCGACACCTTGCTTTTATCCCCGCCGTTCCCGGCCAGCGTGACGCTGACGATGGACAGATTGGTATCGCCGGCGATGTCCACCCCGCACACCTGCGCCACGCACGCGCGCAACGCCGCCACCACCGCGACCGCCTCCGTCTTGCCACTGCCGGCGCCCTCGGCCTCCGTGTATTCAACCGCCCCGCGCGCCGTCGCCACCGTCAGCGCCAAAATAAAAAGCAACGTTTTGTTCATGGTGTTATAAGACTCCATAATAACGCCGGACTACCCCGTCCGTGGCGCGGCCGGCCCTTCATGGAAGGTGAATTTTGCAATGCCGCTGACGAACGGCATTCTACCTCATGAGGAATGAAACGGGTAAAACTTTGCGGGCAAATTAACGGAGCGGGGCAGGAGTCATGCCAGATGCGAAGATGCGAAGATGCGAAGATGCGAAGAGCTTAAAAGCCCTGCCACTACGTTGTCAAACACAAAAAACATTTTGCGAAAAATAAAGGAATGACTGAAGTTGTCAAACTTTTTTTGAAAAAGTTTTTCGGGATTCCCCGGCATTATCAGCCGAGATTGAGCTTCACGGCATCCCAGTCGTGCAACTTGGCTGCACCGCGCGCCACGCGGTCACCGGTGACGCTCATGGAGATAACCTAGACCCTTGGGCGGAGGGGCCAAGGGGAATTTCGGGTAGCGCGTCGGTTGATTTTTAGGTTCCTCACTAAGTAAATTCTTCACGGAGGCGCTCCAACTCCTCCCAACGGGCGTAGGCAGCCTTGATTTCCGTTGCCAGCGCCGCTGACTGTGACTTTAATACGGAAACTTTGCCAGGCTCTTTTTGGTAAAGCTCCGGCGCCCAGAGTTGCCGCGACAATTCCTCCTGCGCGGCTTCGAGTTGCTCAATCCTGGCGGGCAGCGCGTCGAGTTCCCATTGCTCGCGGTTCAAAAACTTGCGCGGGCGGCGCGGTTTCGGCAACGTAGCACAGGCAATCCTGCCTGTGTGCCCACTGTCAGCGGCTCCGCCGCTCGAAACACAGGCAGGATTGCCTGTGCCACGTTGCCGGAGCCAATCACTGTAACCGCCGTTGAACTCGGTAATCTCACCGTCAGCGCCGAAGACGAGCGTGCTGGTGCAAACTTCATCCAAAAACGCGCGGTCGTGCGACACCAGCAGCAGCGTGCCCGCGTATTCCACCAGCAAATTTTCCAGCAACTCCAGCGTCTCGGCGTCGAGGTCGTTGGTCGGCTCGTCGAGGACCAGCACGTTGGCGGGTTGCAGGAACAGTTTCGCCAATAACAACCGGTTGCGCTCGCCGCCGGAGAGAATCTTGGCCGGCGCGCGCGCGCGGTCGGGCGCGAACAAAAAATCCGCGAGGTAACTGTGAATGTGCCGCGCGCGCCCCTGGAACACGACGCTCTCGGCGGCGCCCGCGACGTTTTGCGCGACGGTCCGCCCGCCGTCAATGGCGCGGAGTTGGTCGAGGTACACGACTTGCAAATTCGCGCCGTGCCGCACGCCGCCAGCCGACGGCGCCAGTTGCCCCAGCAACAACTTCAGCAATGTCGTCTTGCCCGCGCCGTTCGCGCCGACGATGCCGATTTTGTCGCCGCGCCAAATTTCCGTGCTGAAGCCGCTGACGATGACCTGGTCGCCGTAAGCGAAATGGACATTCTCGGCGGTGATGACTTTCCGCCCCGACACGCCGCCGTCGGTGACGCCGAGTTTGACCTCACCCGGCCGCTCCCGCCGTCGCTGCCGCTCGCGCCGCATCCGCTCCAGCGCGCGCACCCGCCCCTCGTTGCGCGTGCGCCGCGCCTTGACGCCCTGCCGCAGCCACGCCTCTTCCCGCGCGAGTTTTTGGTCAAACGCCGCCCGGTTTTTCTCCTCGGCCTCGAGCCACGCCTCCTTGCGGACGAGATACGTGGCGTAATCACAGTCCCACGACGATAACTTGCCGCGGTCAAGCTCGACAATGCGCGTCGCCAGCTTTTTCAAAAACGCGCGGTCGTGCGTGACGAAGAACAGCGCGGTGCCGCTGGCCAGCAAAAAATTCTCCAGCCACAAAATCGCGTCAACATCGAGATGATTGGTCGGTTCATCGAGCAACAACACCTCGGGCCGCCCCGCCAGCGCGCGCGCCAGCAACACGCGCCGCCGCAACCCGCCGGACAACGCGGCGAAATCACCGTCGGCGGGCAACCGCATCGCCGTCATCAACGACTCAACGCGGCGCGCCGCCTCCCACTCCTCCTCGTGACGGCCAGCGGGCAGACCGCCGCGAATGACGCTGACGGTGGTGCCGGAAATATTTTCGGGAATCTCCTGCGCGAGCCGGCTGACGGTGATGCCGTTGACGCGAATCAACTCGCCGCCGCTGGGCGACTCCTCGCCGGCGATGACGCGCAGCAAACTGGTCTTCCCACAGCCATTGCGTCCGAGCAAACACACGCGCTCCCCGGCCGCGAGCTGAAAATCCACGCCATCCAGCAACGGCGCGGCGCTGTAGCGCAAAGACACATTTTTAAGTTGCAACAAAGCCACGCGCGGATTGTACAATCAAGCGCCACCGCTGACGATGAGATTTCTCGCGCTGGCTTATGTCGCGCGGAGTAACGGGGTCAGCAATGGCAGCGCCGACGCCGGCACATGCCCCACTGCCCCGGCCTCCGGCGCGAGCAAATTCCCCGCTCGTAGAGGGGTGGCGGCGCCAGCCGACGGGGTGTTTTAGCGTTTGACGGAAAAACCCCTAACGCTGAAACACCCCGTCCGTCTGCGCTGCCACCCCTCCGCGAGCGGGGAATTTTCATGTGTAAATATAAGGGTGTCAGTTTTCATTCATTTACTGGCAAACGTTAACCGCTGACAGTGGGTGCCACCGTCAGCGTGTTATTTTTTTGACCAAATAAAATATCACCGGTAGCGTATGGAGATGAACAGCGAGTTGGCACAATTGCCGCCGGAGTTGGAAAAATTTTGGCGCACGGATGACGGCTTGACGGCGGAGCAGCGGGCGGAGGCGTTCGGCATTGACCTGTCGCTGTTGGAGGAAAATTTGCGGCTCACGCCGCTGGAGCGGATTCGGCAGCATGACCGTATGGCCAATGAATTGGATTTTTTGCGCGCCGCATTTTTAGCCAAGCATGAAACAGTTTGAACGCCTCATCAGTCGCCTCGCGGAATACCGTGTTGATTTCATCATCGTCGGCGGGTTTGGCGCGTATATCCACGGCAGCAGTTTGGTGACGCAGGATATTGACATCGCCTGCCGCATGGAGCCGGATAATCTGCAAAAACTTTTCGTCGCGGTCGCTGACCTTCAGCCGGTGCATCGGCTCGCCGGCGGCAAACCGCCGTTCACGCGCGCGGACGCTGACCGTGGCGATTGGAAAAATATTTACCTGAGCACCGCTTGGGGGCAACTGGATTGCCTCGGCGAAATCACGGGCATCGGCGGTTACCAAAAATGTCTTACCGTCAGCGAGGCGATAAAATTGGGCGCCGCGACCGTTTGCATCATCAGTCTGGACGCGCTGATTGTCGCCAAGCGTGCCGTGGCGCGACCGCGTGATTTGCAGATGGTATTGCAGTTGGAGGCCTTGCGGAAGAAACCATCGGGCAGGCAAGAATGACGGCACGGATGGTGATTGAAGAATTGACTATATGGCATCTCAGACTCATATTTTTGTCATAGGCTTTCAGCATATGCCAGTCATTTCATTTGAGCCGATAGAACGCATATTCAATCTCGGTGATTTTTGAGCCTAAAGGATCACGGAGAGGCCATGTATCAATGACAAGGTGTCCCATACTTCCCCTGTAACGCTCGTCTTTTTGAATTAAGTCTGACCAAATCATTTGCTTCATATCCTCAAGACGATTTTTGATAAACTTTAACGAACGCAGACTGTCTACTGCTTTGATTCCATTTTCAGCTTTAGCTATCTCTAGTTGAAGAAGTGGAAGCGCCGCTTCAATCTGTAACAGAATTTTATCATGTTTTGTGGCATTACTCATCGCGGATTCAATAAATTGTTTCACTAATCCTGAATGATTTTTTGTGCCTGTCTATCGGAAAGGATAAAAGGTATCAATCCTCATTTCTTGCAAACCTTCGCCGTTGGTGGTGAGTACTTGCAATTTGCGCTTTTTGTCATAGGCTGTCGGCATATGCCAGTTATTAGTGAATTTTACGGAATGATTATCAAGATGTACTTCCAGCAAGCGGAACATAATCCGCCGCGCATCCACGTGGTGTACAATGGCACCGTCGGCGTTTTCAACATCCGCACTGGTGAAATGATGGAAGGTGACCTGCCGGTCAAAGGGCAGCGCTTGGTCACCGAGTGGCTGGATTTGCACCGCGCCGAGGTGCAAAAAATGGGACACGCAACAATTTATCAAAGTCGCACCCCTGAGCTAACCGGAGTCCCATAGCATGTTTCACAAAGTAAAAACTGTCACCCCGCTGGCAAACCTCACGCTCGCCGTCGAGTTTCAGGACGGCACACGCAAACAGTACGATGTGGCTCCGCTGATTGTCAAGTGGGAGTCTTTCGGTTTGCTCAAAAGTTTGCCGGGTATTTTTGAGCGAGTGCGGGTTGATTTGCACGGTTACGGTATCATCTGGAATGACGAGCTTGATTTGTCCTGCGAGGAGTTATGGGCCAACGGTCAGCCAGTTTGAAATAAAAGATGTCAGCTTTCATTTGTGACCAACATTGGCCGCTGACGATGATATTTTTCCATAATAGACTTCCAGATTTAAACTCATTTCAATATGCGGGTTCCCTGTAACAAAATTTCTTGAAACTGGTAGAGCGATGTTAGTTTTTTTTTCTATTTCATCATAATTTGACTTGATCTTATCCTCTATAGTTAAAACATTACAAATATTTTTTAGAATGATGCATGTCCAACCAAAATCTTTACTAAGTTCCCACCTTCCCTCGGATTTAATTACTTTATCATTTATATAAATTTCCTGTAGAAAAGAACCGTTTCTTTTCAAAATCAAGATATCCTTACCATGATTATCAGGTAGCCATGCTATATATGTCCCTGGCATTTCCTGTGCTCGGATTGGCAATGCCCATCTTAAAACTAACCATAAAACAAAAGCACATAACACTACTAAAAATACACAATAGCAAATATATAAAATATTAAGTATAACTTTCATTGGGAAAGGGGGCAGTCTTCATTTTTTTGACAAATTTTTTATTTCATCATTTTTTTCATGTCCATAAAAGGCGTTAGTCTTCAATCAAAACACCTCCCCGTTCCAGCCCCACAAATGCGCGGGGTGGTCGGACATCCTGACATACACGCGGCGCGGGTCAAGGCCGAACGATTCTTTCAACAAGCCGCTGAGCATGGCGGACAAACGCGGCGCGCGTTCCTCCGGCAAGCCGAGGCTGAACAACTCGACAAACGCGCACGGCTGGTCGTTGCCGCCGAACAACAGCGCCGCGCCGTCGCTGACACTGACCATGACGTAACCTTCCGGCTTGTCGAGTTCCTTCGCCGCGAGGCGCGATGCGGCTTTGAGCACTTCCGTTTTGCTCGCAGCGCTGACGGTGACGTTGGTGGTGATTTTGAGCACAGGCATGAACTGATTTAACCACGGCCGGACGCAAATTGTCACTGATTTTTGGCGTAAAACTTGCTTCACTATCAGCGTGCCGAACATCCATTTCTTCCAACACCTGCCGCATGAGCGTTGCGGCAACATCGAGCGCTGGGCGCGGCGGCGCGGGCGCGCGGTCAGCCGCACGCGGTTTGCGCGAGGCGAGATGCCGCCCGCTGACGGTGACATTGAGGTGCTGGTCATCATGGGTTGTGCCAGGAATGTTTATCAGTACCGCGATTATCCGTGTTTGCCGGCGCAACGGAAATTTGCCGAGCAATTCCTCACGCGCGGCGGAAAAGTGCTGGGCATTTGCCACGGCGCGCAAGTGCTCGCTGACATTCTCGGCGGGCGCGTGTATCAAAATCCGTTTCACGAAATCGGCTGGCATCCGCTGACGATGACCGCCGCCGCCAAGGACTCGTCACTGTCAGCGCTGCCTGACGGTCAGCGCGTCCTGCACTGGCACGGCGATAATTTTGATTTGCCGCGTGGCGCGACATTGTTGGCGTCGAGCGCGGCGTGTCCGCGCCAGGCGTTCAGTTACGGCGCGCAAATTCTCGCGTTGCAATTTCATTTGGAAATCGGCCCCGGCGACCTCGACGCGCTGATTGAGGACTGTCGCGACGACTTCAAGCTCAGCGGCCCGTGGATTCAGACCGAGGCGGAAATTCGCGCCGGCGCTGACCGTCACGCCGCCGCGGCGGAGCAATTCCTCGGCCGCGTGATGGACGCCTTTGTCGGGAACTGACCGTCAGCGGCGCGGCAACTTTTGCGATTTGAGTTTTGCGATTTGAGTTTTATCATCAACGGCATGTTGCGATTCGCCTACAACCTCGTCTTCCCGTTTGCCTGCGCGCTCGCCGCGCCGTATTACCTGTGGCGGATGTGGCGGCGCGGGAACGTCAGCGGCGCGTTCGGCGAGCGGCTGGCGTGGTACTCGCCGGAACTGCGCGCGCGACTGTCAGCGTTGCGCGCGCCGGTCTGGATTCACGCCGTCAGCGTCGGCGAGATGATGCTCGCGTCGGTGCTAGCGCGGGAATTGCGGACGCGCCGCCGCGACCTCGACATCGTCATCACCACCACCACGGTGACGGGCCGGCAGGTGGGGCAAAAGCTGGCGGACGACCATTTGGTCTTGCTCTACAACCCGCTGGATTGGTGGCTGCCGGTGCGGCGCGCGTTTGGCAAAATCAAGCCGCGCCTGCTGGTGCTGATGGAGCAGGAAATCTGGCCGAACTATCTCTGGCAAGCCGCTGGCCGTGACGTCCCCGTGTGGCTGCTGAACGCCCGCCTGTCAGACCGGTCTTGCGCGCGGTTCAAAAAATACCGGAAATTTTTGCGGTCCATCCTCGGCAAACTGTCGCTGACGGTGGCGCAGGACGAGGAGGACGCGGCGCGGCTGGCGGACGCGGGTTTCCCGGCGCACACGATTTTCAGCGCGGGCAGCATGAAATTCGACGTCGCGCAACTGGCGGCGGTGGACGGGGATTTGGCGGGAAAATTGCGGGCGCGACTGGGCTGGCGAGCCGCTGACCGTGTGCTACTGGCGGGCAGCACCTTCGCGGGCGAGGAACGGATTTTTCTGGAATTATTCGCCGCGCTAAAAAAGCAACACGCGGATTTACGGCTGGTGCTGGCACCGCGACACGTCGAGCGGTCGGGGGAAATCGAGGCGTTGTGCCGCGAGTTCAACGTCAGCGTGGCGCGGCAGAGCGACTTGTCAGGCGACGCGCCGTTGACGGTGACGCCGGACGTATTGTTATCGGACCTGACCGGCGTGCTGCGGTCTTTGTACGAACTGGGCGCGGTGAATTTTGTCGGCAAGAGCCTGTGCGGGCGTGGTGGGCAAAATTTCATCGAGGCGGCGCGGGCGGGCAAGCCGGTGGTGGTCGGCCCGCACACGCGAAATTTCGCGCGACTGGCGGCGTTGTTCACGCGGGAGCAAGCGTTGATTCAAGTGCGCGACGCGGCGGAGTTGCAAGTCACCGTCAGCGCCCTGCTGGCGGATGCCGACGCGCGCGCGCGCTGGGGCGCGGCGGCGCGGCGGGTGTTTGAGGCGAATTTGGGTGCCGGCAAAAAATCAGCGGAAATGATTTTGCAATATCTGGACACGGCGCGCACGAGTTCGTGATAAAAAATCGTCATGCCGACGCTAATGATGACGCGGTTGTTTTAGATATTTGGTGGAGCCGCCGACGGTAAAGATGACGTGACCGTCAGCGGATTGTAACAAAACAGTGTCTGGCGGGTCGCCGATGGTGTGATTGAGGAAGTAGTGCCATTTTTCGTTAGTGTCAACACCTGTCAAAACCACGTATTCTTTTGTCAGGGAAAGTGCCCACCAGCCCGGGCAAGCGGTTTTTAACTCATCCTCGTTAGCGGGGAATTTGCCATCGTGCTCTTTGGCGTAGATAGTCAGTAGCACACCGATTTGTTTGGCGTTGGCAACATCCCTCGTCTGCTCGGCGTTTTGCATTGCCCTTTGACCGATGACGGCAATTCCCGCCCAAATACCGGTCGTGACAATGGACGCGAATGACAAACACAATGTGATAATAATCATCACCAAGTTTTTAGTCGCCGGATATTTTTTCAATCGGAACAAACTGATGATGCCGCAAATTGCCGCCGGAAATCCCGTCAACAATCCGCAACATAATCCCAACCCCCCTAACACCAACCCGCTGACGGTGAGCTTGCTGGCGCGGTTGTTGTCCGGCGGCAATGACGGCGAGGTGGATTCGGTCATGGGCAAATGTTAGTTCATTGTTAGCGGGAGCCAAGCAAAATTAGCCCTTGCCAACCTGGGGGAATGGGCGAATAGTTATGGCATGGTTGCTTACGCCACAATCACAGAGGAAGGTTACATCGCTGTGCCGTCAGCGGTGCGCCGCCGCACCGCGTTAAAGCCCGGGGCACGGTTTCGCATTACGTTCACGGACAATGACGCGGTCACGTTGGAACCGGTGCGGCGTAAAAATAAATGCCGGATTATAAAAGATAAGCTAACAGGTTTGTCTATCTTGGATGTACCCAAGGATTTCCCAATGTTGACAACGAAGCGTGTGCGAGAATTGCTTGAAGAAATGGAGCAGGAGGACGTGGAGGAGTTGCGGCGGAAAGGGTTACTATGACCTATCTGTTGGATGTCAACGTGCTGCTTGCCCTGTTGATTAACAGACACCAACATCATCAACGGGTCAAACAATGGATGAGCAAGCTCGATAAGAATGATATTATGCTGTTGTGTCCGCCGTGCGAGACCGGTTTCATCCGGCTTTCCCACCAGTTATATGACACGGATTTGCCCATTTCCAAACAATTGGCGATTGATTTCGCCGCGCGCTCAAACGTCCGGCGTGTCCCCGACAACCAATTTGCCAACGCTCTGCCCGCGTGGGTCAAAAACCACAAACAAGTCAGCGACGGGCACCTGCAAGCCGTCGCCGCGGTCCATCACGCGCAACTGGCGACGCTGGACGAAGGTATCCCCCGCGCGTTTTTATTGCCCAAATGAAAACTGGCAAATTTATCGCGGCGCTGACGGTGACGGCATTGTTGACGGGATTAATCGGCGGCTCACTGTCAGCGGCGGAGCGGCGGGTAGAGCATGTGTTCATTATCAGCTTCGACCAAGGCGGCGGGGAGATTCTTCGCGGCCAGCCCGCGCCGGCGTTCAAAAAAATGTTCGCCGAGGGCGCGGCGACTTGGCGGGCGTACACGATTGTGCCGAGCATCACGCTGCCGTCGCACACCTCGATGTTGACGGGCGTCGGCATCCAAGAGCATCAGGTTGATTGGAATGACTATCAGCCGGAACGCGGCACCGTCAGCGTGCCGACGGTGTTCAGTCTGGCGAAGGAGCGCGGGCTGACGACGGCGATGTTCGTCGGCAAGGAAAAATTTAAGCACTTGGTGTTGCCCGGCAGCGTGGATGTTTTTTATGTCGGTGACAGCGCGCTGGAAATCGCCAGGAATTTTGCCACGCGAATCACTACCATGTCTAAAACAGAAGGACCGCTCGAACCGCATTTGTGTTTCATCCACTTCGCCGAAATTGACAGCACGGGGCACAAATTCGGCATCGGCTCGCCGGAGCAAAACCGCGCCATCGCCGATTGTGACGCGGCGCTGACGGTGATACGCGACGCTGTCGAGCGCGCCGGACTCGCCGCTGACAGTGTGTTCATCCTGACCGCCGACCATGGCGGGCACAACGAAACCAAGGACGGCAAAACGCGCGGCACGCACGGTAATTCCAAGCACACTGACGTTGACATCCCGTGGGTGGCGTGGGGCAAGGGCGCGCGGCGCGGCGTCACCATCAGCGCCCCCGTGCTGACCTATGACACGGCGGCAACGGCGCTGTGGTTGTTAGGCGTCCCGGTGCCGGAAAGTTTTTGGGGCAAGCCCGTCATCAGTGCCTTTGAATAATTATGGATGAAGCCGCGCGAAAAGATTGGGAACACTTGCGGGATTGGAAAATGCCGTTCGGCAAATTCTCCGGACGACATTTGTATGACTTGCCCGCCGAGTATTTGTGCTGGTTCGAGCACAAAGGTTTCCCCGATGGCGAGTTGGGCAAACTCCTCCGCATTGTTCTAGAAGCCAAGCGCGAGGGTGCGGACGAGGCGTTTAACGTGTTCCGCCGCTGACGGTGTCGCGGGGACGAAACATCGGCGTGCCGCTGACGGTGATGATTTGCCTGTCAGGGTCTTTGATAAATCCGGCTTCCATGCCGAGAGTGAAGTACACCAAACCCTCATGCTTGCCGTTGCCAAATTTTTCTGTGGAGCGCAAGAGGATGACGTTAGAGCTATCGCTAGTGGTCAATTTGGGCGTGAGAATCCAGCGGAGTTGTTTGCCGTCCTTTTGATAGAGCAAGCGTTTGATTTCAGAAGATGCCAGTTCTTTTTTGGTAAATTCCGTTTTAATAAAAGCAGCGAGGTCATCGGGATACTTGCCATTGTTGTCATTGGCATGAACAAAAAGCCTAAATCCCAGTTGCTTGGCATTGGAGACATCAACCATGTGTTTATGCGGGTGTAATCCAGGTCCGGTTGCCGGAATGAGCAAGGCACTAAAAAATAAAATAATCCACAATACGCCAAATATTGTCCGGCACAGAATGGAAAACAAACCTTGCCTGGAGCGGCGATACTTGAGCAAATAATCCATGCCATGAATAACCGTTGCGCCTGCAAACCACACGCTGACCATGAGCGCTGCCAGACCGATGAGTATCACCCTCTCGCCAATGACTGACATGGCGGCGACACACAAAGCAAAGGTGAGAATACAATACAAAGCGCACCGACTTTTCCGCTGACAATCAGCGACACATTCCCGCGCCAGAGTAATTTCATCCGTAACATCAAACGGGCTGTCGAATGGAAACCCCATGCGCCAAAGCATACGCCGCTGACGGTGGTATGAGAAGTTTTGTCTTGGGCATCATCAAAGATTGATGAATATTATTTTGCCGACCAGTCATCCGCCAGCGCCTCGGCTTGTTGCAGCACTAGCGCGACGGCGGCTTCCTGCCCTTCGGGCGGGTATTTGTATTTGCGTAACAGTCGCTTGACCAAGAGGCGCATTTTGGCTCGCACGTTTTCACGTACTTGCCAATCCACGGTGGTACTTCTGCGGAGTTGCTCGGTAAGTTCGGCGGCGAGTTTCTTGAGTGTATTGTCGCCCATCTTGCGCAAAACTTCCGGCCTTTCGGCGAGCGCGTCATAAAAAGCGACCTCGTCGGGACTGAGTTTGAGTTGCTCGTTGCGATTGATTGCCGCCTTGAAATCCCCGGCGAGTTGGATGAGTTCCTCAATTACTTGCGCGGTTTCGATGGCGCGGTTATGATATTTGCGCAAGGCTTCATTCAAACGGTCTTTGAATTTCTTTTGCAAGACGACATTGGTGCGCGCGTGCGCCTTGATTTTGTCGCGCAACAATTTTTCCAGCAATTCCACCGCGAGATTTCTATGCGGCATATTGCGAACTTCCGCAAGAAATTCTTCCGACAACAATCCGATTTCAGGCTTGTCCAAACCGGCAAGTTTGAAAATATCCTCCACCCCGCCGGAAACCAAGGCGTTGTCGAGAATATGCCGCAGCGCGGAATGTTTTTCAGCGTCGGTAAGTTTGCGTTCCACGGTTGTGTACTTGACGATGGCGGACTTTACCGCCGAGAAAAAGGCAATCTCCGTTCGCAGTTTCGCCGCCTCGTCGAGCGTGCCGCAGAGCGCAAAAGCGCGGGTGATGGCGGTGACCAAGTCGAGAAACCGCCGTTTGCCGTCCGGCAAACCGAGGATGTGATTAGCCGCCGGCACCAGCAGCGGCGCGGGCTTGGCACGGTACGCGGTGTAGTCAAAACCGTGGAACAAGCCGCGACAGGCGTCCATTTTTTCATGCAATACGTTGAGAAATTCCTCGATACCACGGCTGGGCTGACCGCGACCGTTGGCGTCGGTATAAATCTTGAGCGCCGCTTTCAGGTCGCCGGCGATGCCGATGTAATCCACCACGAGACCGCCAGGTTTGTCCTTGAACACACGGTTCACGCGGGCGATGGCTTGCATGAGATTGTGCCCGTGCATCGGCTTGTCCACATACATCGTGTGGCAGCACGGCACGTCAAAACCGGTTAGCCACATGTCGCGCACAATCACCAGTCGCAGCGGGTCGTCGGGATTTTTGAACCGCTTTTCGAGCCGCTTTTTCTCGCGCTTGATGGTGAAGTGCGGGCGCAGCGACTCAGGGTCAGCGGCGCTGCCGGTCATCACGACTTTAATCGCGCCTTTCTCAATGTCAGCGTCATGCCACGCGGGGCGCAGTTGCACAATCGCGGTGTACAGCCGCGCGCAAATTTCGCGGCTCATGCCGACAATCATCGCCTTGCCCTCAAGCACCGCTGACCGTGACTCGAAATGCCGCACAAGGTCAGCGGCGATTTCCTCAATGCGCTCCCGCGTGCCGACAAGTTTTTCCAACGTCGCCCATGAACTTTTGGTTCTTTCACGCGCGACAGCATCTTCCTCAGCCTCGACAATTTCCTCAACCTCGGCGCTGAGCCGCTCAATCTCAGCGTTGTTGACATCGAGCTTGGCAAGGCGGCTCTCGTAAAAAATGCCGACCGTCGCGCCGTCATCCACAGCGTCCTGAATATCATAGACGCTCACATAATCGCCGAAGACCGCACGGGTGTCGCGGTCGTCACGGGACAACGGCGTGCCGGTGAAACCGATGAACGACGCCAGCGGCAGCGCGTCGCGCAAATGCCGGGCGTAACCGTGCGCGTATTGGCCGGTCTTGGCGTTCAGCTTCGCCTTGAACCCGTACTGGCTGCGGTGCGCCTCGTCGGAAATCACGACCACATTCTCGCGGTCGCACAACAAGGGATGCCGCCACTCGCCCTCGGTCAGCGCGAATTTTTGAATCGTGGTGAAAATAATGCCGCCCGCCTGTCGCGAGGAAAGTTTCTCGCGCAACTCCTCGCGACTGTCAGCCTGCTCCGGCGTCTGCCCGAGCAACTCCTGCGCGGCGCAGAAAGTTTCATACAGCTGACCGTCAAGGGCGTTGCGGTCGGTCACCACCACCAGCGTCGGATTTTTCATCTCCGGCCGGCGAATGAGCTTGCCGGCATAACACACCATTGAAATACTCTTGCCGGAACCTTGCGTATGCCACACCACGCCCGCCTTGCGCGAACCGGGCGTGACTTCCCGACCGTAAACGGCGCGTTCTCCCTCGTTGACACTGACCGTCTCGGTCGCTTGCGACGCAATCAACGTCACGCGCACCGCCTCACGGACAGCGTGGAATTGGTGATAACCGGCGATTTTTTTTACCATGCGGTCGCCGCTTTGCTCGAACAAAACGAAATACCTGAGATAGTCGAGAAATAACTCGCGGTCGAAAAAGCCGCGCACGACATTTTCAATTTCAAACTCCACCGACGGCTTGTCGTGCTCGTTCTTGCGCGCGCGCCACGGCATGAATCGCTCACGGTCAGCGGTGAGCGAGCCGACGCGCGCCATGAGACCGTCGCTGACGATGAGCGCCTCGTTGTAATTGAACAGGTCGGGGATTTCCTCTTTGTAAGTTTGCAGTTGCTGCCACGCTTGCCAAATGTCAGCCTGAACGTCAGCGGGATTTTTCAATTCAATAATGGCCAGCGGCAGTCCGTTGACGAATACGACGATATCGGGACGACGCGTCTTGCTTGGTCCTTTGACGGTGAACTGGCTGACGATGAGAAATTCGTTAGCGTCAAGATTGGCGAAATCAACCAGCCGCAACTCGTCGTGTTTGACCTCGTCCCCCTCGCGCCAACTCACCGGCACACCGGCGAGCAGCAAGCGGTGAAATTCACGATTACGCTGACCGGCAGCGGGATGGTCTGGCTTGAGCACGCGTTGCGCCACCTCGTCAATCACCGTCAGCGGCGCCTGTGGATTGAGGCGCCTCAACGCGCACGTGAACCGCCGCGTGAGCGCGACTTCGCGGTAATTCTCACGTTCAGCGGCAGCCCCACCCGGTGCGATGTCAGAACCCGTCACGGTCTCCCAACCGCCCTCGCGGAACCATAGCAGACATTGTTGTTCGAGTTGGCCTTCGGTAATCATAATTGGCGGGAGTTCACGCAGAGAGAGAACGGTTGTGCTGCAACGCGGTAATCACAGTTCCCGCAATATTATCCAATTTTCTCATATTTTCTTTCTCCGCGTCGTCGCGCCTCCGCGTGAGCCTTCCAGTTTTTCCTGAACAGTCTTGATACTAGCCAGAAAATCACGTTCAGCGGCAGAAAGTTCGTCCCGTGTTTTTTGGCGGTATTTCTCATACTCAACGCGTGCCTTTCCCAAAGCTGCCTCATGGCTGACCGTCCCTGCGTTCTCCAAAACACCTTGCCCGTAGCGTTTGGCAAAATCGTCCAACTCCGCGAGCCAATCCTTCATGTACATGGGCAGGTGATTCATCGCGCGCAACTCCGCCAAATCGAAAAACGCGGAGACCATGCGGTTCAACTTTGCCAGTTCGTCTTCTCGCAAATAATTTTTGGCGACGGTGATTTCATTTTTCAAGGGTTGTTCCTTGGAAAAAACCGTCATCCCCATGAAAGGCAACGCGGCGTTGGCGCGACCGGAGATAATCTCGGCGGCGGTGTGACCATGCGCGGCGAAATGAATTTTATTTTGCACAACCTTGAAGAACTGCCGCGACACCACTGTACGTGGGTCATAATCCGCGCTGGTGGCGTAGAGGTCGAGCAACTGCCGGTAAAAGACTTTTTCGCTGGAACGAATATCGCGGATGCGTTCCAGCAACTCGTGCCAATAATGCCCACCGCCCGTTTGTTTCAACAACTCGTCATTCATGGTAAAACCCTTGACGAGATATTCTCGCAACACCCCGGTCGCCCACCGGCGGAATTGCGTGCCGCGCAGGGATTTCACGCGGTAGCCGACGGAGATGATGACATCGAAGTTGTAGAAAGCGACAGGCTTGTCGGAGTTTGCAATGTGCAAAAATTGCACATTGCTTTTTCCGTCAACTTCTCCTTCTGCGATCGCATTGTTGACATGTTTGGTGATGACTGACCGGTCTCTTTGAAAAAGCTCCGCCATCTGCCCTTGCGTCAACCAAACCGTTTCATTTTCCATCCGCACCTCAATACGGGTTTTCCCGTCTTCGGTTTGGTAGATGATGAACTCTGAATTTGCTGGATTCATAGGCATATAATGTCATTCTATTGTTGTTGCAAGATGTCGGCTAGGAGCCTCGTATGTTTCTGGATGCTTTGGAACTAGCATTACGGTATAACGACGGCGGTCAAGAAGCATGAGAAATCCCATTTCACTTCCTTCTGCTGGTAATAACATGCCATCTTTTTGAATCAATTTTACTCCCGAGTCCTTACACTCTGCTCTTAGACGTTGTTTGGTAATTTCTCCTAGATCATTTCGACTTTTGATAGCGGCAACTAATCTCATTGCCAATTTATGTTTAGCAATATAGCCATTCAGTGCTGAAAAATTTACACAGGATATTTCAGCAGCGATGTGCGCAACATTAGCTGTGGCATAGGCAACAATGTACTCATCCATACATGCGGTAAAAATAAATCCGCTTGGCCGCCAAATCAAAATTTGTTCATCAAAAATTAGAAAGTCAAAATCAGAATCGAGTTTAAAGAGATTGTCAGCAACCAGACATAAGGCATCATTAGTAATAGTAACGAGATGTTTTTTTACCACCCCCTTAAATTGGGCGGCTCGTCGAAATCCCATTAATTTATTTCCGTCGATATCATGGAAAATCGCAAAGTAACTGACGAGAGATGACGGAATGTCTAATCCGTGGGTATCTATGGAAAGATTTTCTGCTAAAAAAACTCGTTTGTGTTTTTGTACCCACTCAGATTCAAGTGAAACCCGAAGCCGTTCCGTAGCCCCATATTTTTCAGCAGGACTGAAGTCCTCAATTACTGTTCCTTCTTTGTTAATTTCCATCAATGTGTCTTTAAGCATTGATGTCAGCGCGTTTTGGACGCCGATTTCGCTTGGCACGATTCTATAGGATTCTTCAGTTTCGGAATCAAGACATACTCCAAAACTGACCGACTGGATATGATTAATGTTGAATGACATAATGGTAATTATTTCTCGATGAATACAGTGTCACTAAGACGATAAACTTCTATTTTATCTCCGGTAGAAAGTACTGTTCGTTGTGTAAGGATAACAAATCGATTTTTATCGTTCAAGGCATTAGTTGTGTCAGGTGTAATTGTAAAAACACGGTATCCCATCATTGCAAAAACGATGTTCATATAGTGCATATTCAAATGCCAAAATAGAAACAATATAAAGATTAGAGCAACGATAGTGGTGGCAAATTCACGTTGGTCATTTAGTGTTACCGTGTAAAAAGGGAGCAGCATTGCAAAGAGATAAACGAGGATATGATCACGATGGTCGTCTGCGTGACAGATTACTTTCCACAGACAATCATTTTTACGTTTTGCTGTATGAATTCGAAACCAAAGAATTGCAGTAGGAACGAAAGCCAATGAAAGACATGCTGGAATAAAATATTTATCTGGCACAGGACCAGAACCTCGAATAGCCCACAGCATAAACAATGGCGCCATACTGCTCAACACCATTATTAATCGCAATATTTGCAGCCCCTCCTTGGGAGTTTTTGATTTCATATGTTATTCTTCATCAATCAAATTATGTAATTTTCTATTTAATAGTTGTGATAGCACTATATCACGTATAATGGCAAGAATATAAGATTCAAAAAGATTGGAGCGAATTTTGTTAAGCAATGGTTTGACCGTTTTATCGAAAGTCTGTGCTAATTTTTGCGGTGGAAAAACGCAATCTAGGGTTTCAAAAGTTTGGCGCGTGATGGTATCAAATACAGTTCCATGTGTGCGTTGTTGCAAATCAGAGACTGCTTCTTGCAAACGAAAATAGGTGAAATATTGTCCGTAACCATTTATACCACGAATGCCATAGCAAGATTGATTAATAGCCATTGGTATTCCAGTCAAAGCTAATTTTCCAACAGTTCCGCGGGCGCTAATAATGGTGGTGTTTTCAGGGAGGATTTTTGTCGCGCTATTATCAATGCCTTTTTGCGTAATAGTCTTTTCAGTTTGTATCACCCAAATATCAGCGTCAACTGGAGCATCTTTTACTGAATACCAGAAAATATCTCCACCCCAATATAAAGGCTCTGTAGTTTGGGGTGTTCCTCCACTTAAAATCTCAATTTTTTTCGAAAGAGGAAAAACTGTCCATCCTTCTGGCAATTTATCCATTATTGAATACGGAAAATAATTTTTGAACAATGCCCGCGCCATCCTCTCCAGTGTCGCATTCATCCGCCGGTTCAACTCGATTTTATCATCCAGCGTTCCGAGGATTTGGGCGATGGCTTTTTGTTCGGGAAGAGGTGGAAGCGCAAATGGCACCGCATTCATGATACCAGTGTTTAAATTTGGCATTGTCGCACCAACAGCGTGACGAACAATCCATTGCCGGACGGCTGGATGCCCAAGTTGATATGACGCAAACGATGGATCTACAACTCCAAATCCAAGTCTCACTTTTAAACAACCCGTCCCACACAACCATCCAGCTTCGTTTTTACAAATCAATGCACGACGTTCAACATCCCCCCTCCGACTATAAATGATGTCACCTTCTTTAACGCGATGTTGGGCTAAACGTTCGGCATCTTCTTCTGTGATACATGCAATTCCGTTTCGCAAAATTCGATTCTCGCCAATGTTTACCGGCATGATTGATGGGATGCCGTCGGGCACATAATCGGATGCATGCAGTTGACTGCCAAACGGACCAGTTTGAATACCGCCACCGCCTCTACGGCAAATTTCACCTAAAGTCGTCGCTTCCCAGTGTTCGGGAATTGTTCCTAAAGGAAAGTCAATCATATCCAAGCCTCTCCACGTTCTTTTTGATTTGCTGCTCCAACTTCGCAGATTCGACAAATTGCGCGTTTAACTCCGCGACGAGCCTCCGCATTTTCTCCTCAAACGGTTCGCCATCGTCAGCGGCAGCCTCGACACCGACGTAGCGACCGGGGGTGAGCACAAAATCATGCGCGGCGATTTCATCACGGTCAGCGGACTTGCAGAAACCGGCAATGTCAGCGTAACCTTTGCCGCGTTTCCAGGACTTAAACGTGCCGCTGATTTTCTCAAGGTCAGCGGCGGTGAAATCACGCAACACGCGGTCTTTCATGTAGCCGAGTTGGCGCGCGTCAATGAACAGCGTCTGCCCGCGCCGGTCACGATTTCCCCCGCGCGCCTTTTTATTTTTGGTCAGGAACCAAACGCACGCCGGAATTTGCGTGTTGGTGAAAAGTTGACCGGGCAGCGCGAGCATACATTCGACAAGGTCAGCCTCGATCAACGCCCGGCGGATTTCGCCATCGCCCTTGGTGTTGGACGACATGGAACCGTTGGCGAGCAGCAGCGCCATCGAACCACCCGGCGCGAGGTGATGGAGCATGTGCTGCACCCACGCGAAATTGGCGTTGCTTTTCGGCGGCACCCCATAGAACCAGCGCGGGTCGCCTTCCAGCTTGTCGTCCCACCATTCGCTGATGTTGAACGGCGGGTTGGCCATGACAAAATCGGCGCGCAAGTCGGGGTGCTGGTCGTTAAGAAAACTGTCGGCGGGTTGTTTGCCGAAATTAAAATCAATGCCGCGAATCGCCATGTTCATCGCCGCGAGCCGCCACGTGGTGGGATTCGATTCCTGACCATAGACGGAAATTTGCCCGAGCTTGCCGCCGTATTTTTCGATGAACATCTCACTTTGAACAAAAAAACCGCCGGAACCCATCGCGGGGTCATAAACTTTGCCAGAGAACGGTTCGAGCATTTCCACGATGACGCTGACGATGGACTTGGGCGTGTAATATTGCCCGCCCTTCTTGCCCTCCGCCAAGGCGAACTGACCGAGGAAGTATTCGTAAACGTGACCGAGTATGTCCTTGGCGCTGAGGCTGGCGTGATGAAAAGGGATGGACGAGACGACTTCGTTGATGAGGCCGATGAGTTTGTTAGGCTCCAACTGAAGTTGCGCGTAGCGGTTTTTCTCAATAACGCCTTTGAGTCGGGAATTTTCTTTTTCGACCGCATCCAGCGCGTCGTCAATCAATCGGGCGACGGAGCGGAAAACATACTTCTCAGTCTTGCCATTGCGAATTTCGATTTCGGTGTCGGGCGCGAGTGAAGCGTTGACGCTGATGGTCCGCCAGCGGGCAAGCGGCGGCACCCAGAAAACATTTTTTTCCGTGAAATAATCGCGGTCTTCCAATTCGGCGTGAATGGCTTGGTCGTATGCGGCGTCGGTTTCGTAATCGGCGCGGTCGAGATAATAATCATTTTGCGGGTCACGAAAAGCGACCTCAAGTTCCTGGCGGCGCAAGTCGAACGCGTCGGAAATATATTTGAGGAAGATAAGACCAAGAACGGCGTGTTTGTAAACGGCGGCATCAAGATTGGAGCGAAGACGGTCAGCGGCGTTCCATAATTTTTTGTCCAGTTCATCGAGAAAGGTTTGCTTGTCCTTGGAGATGGCTAATTTGTTCATCGATAAGCATATGGTAATGGAGATAGATGGAAATTAAAGATTAAATGTCTTGTCCGCGTTCCATGCTCATTTCTCCCCCGCCCTGCCGGCGATGGTCCAGCCGCTCATTAGCAGCGGCTCGGCTTTTTTGTATTTCACCGTTTGCGTTTCGGGGCCGCGGCGGATGATGACCAGGTCGTTACGGCCGTATTTGGTTTCGTCGCGGCGGATGGGGAGACGAATTTCATCCTTCGGCGGCGCACTGTCAGCGGGGGCGGCGACGGTGGACGCTGACGGTGACGGTTGGTTTTGCAGGCTCGTCAGGAGGCTGCCCATGCCGCTGAGGTCGGCGTCGGGGCGGAGGAATTTTTGCGGCAGGGCGCGCAGGAATTGCTCGAACGCGGTCAGGCTCGTGCCGCTGCGGAAGAGGTTGTTGACGATTTCCTTTTTGATGTTTGCCATCAGCTCGGCGAACATTTGGTAGCCTTCCTGCTTGTACTCGATGAGCGGGTCCTTTTGCCCGTGCGCGCGCAGGCCGATGGCGTTTTTCAGGCTGTCAATCGCGTACAAATGCTCCTGCCACAGCCGGTCTATCGCGTTGAGGATGATGTAACGCTCAAGACTGGTGACGGCTTCCGGCGACTCGAACCGAATCTTTGTCTCGTAGGCTTGATGCACCCGCTCCTTGATTTTCGCGGCAATTTCCGGCTCCGGTAGCGACCAGTCAAGGTCGGCGCGCGTCAAGCCCAGCGGCATCGCCGTGTTCAGCCATTTCAACAAACCATCCGCGTCACTGTCAGCGAGCGATGACGCGGTTTCGGTGTCCACCGCCTCGTTCACCACGTCGAACACCTCCGTGCGAATGTCAGCGGTGGTGAGGATGTCGGTGCGATAGGTGTAAATCACGTTGCGCTGCTGGTTCAACACATCGTCGTATTGCAGCGTGTGTTTGCGGATTTGGTAATTGCGCTGCTCGACGCGTTTCTGCGCGTTCTCGACGGTCTTGTTCAGCCACGGGTGCGACAACCCCTCGCCCTCCTCCATGCCGAGCCGCGTCATCATCGCGGAGATGCGGCGCGAATCACCGAAATTCCGCATCAGGTCATCCTCGAACGAGATGAAAAATTGCGACGAGCCAGGGTCGCCCTGCCGTGAGCAGCGGCCGCGTAGCTGACGGTCAATGCGCCGCGACTCGTGACGCTCAGTGCCGATGACGTGCAAGCCGCCCAGCTCCGCCACACCGGCGGCGAGCTTGATGTCGGTGCCGCGCCCCGCCATGTTCGTCGCAATCGTGACCGCGCCAAGCTGCCCCGCGCGCGCGACGATTTCCGCCTCCTGCTGGTGATACTTCGCGTTCAACACATTGTGCGGAATATTCTCGCGGCGCAACACGCGCGAAATAATCTCCGAACTCTCCACCGACGCCGTGCCGACCAGCATCGGCTGTCCCTTGGCATGGCGTTTCTTGATTTCGTCAATCAATGCGGCGAGCTTTTCGCGGCGCGTCTTGAAAATCAAATCGTCAGCGTCCTTGCGGATGCACGGGCGGTTGGTCGGCACGACGAGCATGTCCAGTTTGTAAATATCGCGGAACTCGTTCGCCTCAGTCTCGGCGGTGCCGGTCATGCCCGCCAATTTCTCGTAAAGTCGGAAATAATTTTGAATCGTGATGGTCGCCAGCGTCTGCGTCTCGCGGTCAATCTGCACACCCTCCTTCGCCTCGACGGCCTGGTGCAAACCCTCGCTCCAACGGCGTCCGGGCATGAGCCGCCCCGTGTATTCGTCAACGATGATGACCTTGTTGTCCTGCACGACGTAGTTCACGTCCTTCTCGAACACACAGTAAGCGCGCAAAAGTTGCGAGATATTATGGATGCGCTGGCTGGCGTCGTCGTAGCGGAGTTGCGCGTCTTGCTTCGCCTTGGCCTTCTGCTCCACCGTCAGCGCCGCGTCGTGGTCAATGTCGTGATTGAGCGTGATAAGGTCGGGCATCACAAAGGCGTCGGGGTCGCTGGGATTGAGGAACTGCCGCCCCATCTCGGACAAATCCGCCTCGCTGCTCTTCTCCTCGATGGTGAAATATAATTGCTCCTTCAATTTGTACAACTCGGTCTTGCGCGAGTCCTGGTAGAGCGCCAGTTCCGCGTCGTCAATCGCGCGGCGGTGCGCCGGCTCCTCCATCATCTTCAGCAGGATTTTGTTGCGCGGCATCCCCATCTTCACCTTGAACAACAAGTGCGCGCCCTCGGCGACCTTGCCGCTGTCAATGAGTTGCTTGCCCTCGTTGGCGGTCTCGGAGAGGAAGGAATGCTGCTTGCGGACGAGGGCGCTGACGGTGGGCTTGAACTTGTCGTACTGGTGCGTCGAGACCGTCGCCGGGCCGCTGATAATGAGCGGCGTGCGCGCCTCGTCAATCAAGATGCTGTCCACCTCGTCAATGATGGCGTAGGCGTGGCCGCGCTGGACTTGGTCCTCCGTGCGCGTGGCGAGGCCGTTGTCGCGCAGATAGTCGAAACCGAACTCGCTGTTGGTGCCGTAGGTGATGTCCGCCGCGTACTCCAGCCGCCGCTGGTCGGGTGACTGCCCGTTTTGCAAACAGCCCACCGTCAGCCCAAGGTAACGATAGACCTCGCCGACCCACTCCGAGTCGCGCGCCGCGAGGTAGTCGTTGACGGTGACGACGTGGACGCCCTTGCCCGCCAGCGCGTTCAAATACACCGGCAGCGTGGCGACCAGCGTCTTGCCCTCACCCGTCGCCATCTCCGAGATTTTCCCCTGATGCAACGCCATGCCGCCGATGAGCTGCACGTCGAACGGAATCATCTCCCACAGCACCGGCAGCCCGCGCACCTGAATTTCACGCTTGGCGACGGTGAACCGCCGGCAGCAATTTTTCACGACGGCGAACGCCTCCGGCAGCAGCGCGTCGAGCGCCTCACCGTCAGCGAGCCGTTTTTTGAACTCGGCGGTCTTGGCCTGCAACTGCCCGTCCGACAACGCCTGATACTGCCGTTCAAACTCATTGATGCGCGCGACGGTTGGCAACAACCTTTTCACCACCCGCTGATTGCGACTGCCGATAATCTTGGAAATGAACCATTGAAGCATAGAGCCGTGAATAATAACCCACTGGCGGCGGCGTGGCAATTATGAAACGCCGCGACGTTCACGGCCAGCGGGTCAGCACCGTGATAGTTCTCTTCGCTGAAGGAGAATTAAAAACTCCGTGGCCCGCGGGGTCTTCTCCGCTCCCTGGGACTGAACACCCAGGCAAAACCCGTGGTTAATTAACTTGGCGTCTTGGCGGCTTTGCGCGAGATTTTCAGTTGTTCATGCCCACAGCCGCTCCGGGTAGGCGCCGGTGGCGATTAGGCGGCGGATGCTTTCCATCACCAGCGGGCGGTCTTCGCGGTAGGTCACGCCGAACCACGCGCTGTCGGTGGGCAGGACGCGGCAGTCGGCCAGGCCCGCTTGCACGATGGCGTTCACGTGTTTCGGGATGAAGAATTCCGATTTTAGTTCGCCGCCATGCGCTTTGAGGAATTCGACGAACGCGGTTTCCAAGAAGTCGAAGTATTGCGGCGTGAAGCCCCAGATGTTCATGGACACCGGTTCCGCGCCGCTGAGGGTGGCGGTGTTGCCGGCTTCTTGGTTCTCGGCGCCGGCGGGGGTTTTTACGATTTTGGTCATTTCGTTGACGCTGAGCAAGCGGCCGGCGGCGTCGGTCACGCAGATGCCGCGCGCGACGGAGCCGTGGGCGGACAGGGTTTGGTCGAGCCGGAAGCCGACCATGCAGAATTGCGCGCGCGGGGCTTCGTCAGGCGCGGCGGTGAGGAAGCGGGCGAGTTGCCGGTAGCTGTCGGCGCCGTAGAAATCGTCGGCGTTGATGACGGCGAAGCGGCCCGGCACGGCGTCGCGCGCGCACAGGACGGCGTGGGCGGTGCCCCACGGTTTCTCCCGTCCGGCGGGGACGGTAAAGCCGGCGGGCAGGTGGCGCAGTTCTTGGTAGGCGAAGCGCACGGGGATTTGATTGGCGAATTTGGCGGTGACTTGTTGTTTGAACAGGTCGGCGAAGTCAGGACGGATGATGAAGGTGACCGAGCCGAAGCCGGCGCGGCGGGCGTCGTACACGGAGTAGTCGAGGACGGTTTCGCCGTTGGGGCCCATCGGGTCCATTTGTTTCAAGCCGCCGTAGCGGCTGCCGAGGCCGGCGGCGAGGATGACGAGGGTGGGTTGGTCCATAGGCGGAAGAGTATAAGGGCGGCGGGAAATAATTGCCAGAAAACTCTGGTCACGAAGACGCCAAGACACGAAGAAAATATTTAGCCCTGTGTACTGTGGCTTGCCTGCCCCTTGCTAATTTTTTTGAGATTCCTCAAAAAAAATATTTGACGCCCCGGCGAAATTGACTATTCTCGCCTTATATGAATATGCAACAACTATCATTCGGCAATTCGGCAATTCGGCAATTCGGCAATTCGGCAATTCGGCAATTCGGCAATTCGGCAATTCGGCAATTCGGCAATTCGGCAATTCGGCAATTCCCTTAACCGCTCGCTGACGCTCGCG